>NZ_QTMH01000009.1:0-270201 GCF_003603065.1 Bacteroides sp. AF20-13LB | reverse complement strand
CAATTAACCTACGCTCATTTCCAATAAATTACACTCTTTTCGTAACTTCCGTATGCAAAGATACTGCACTTTGGTGAGGTGCCAAAACACTTTGACAACTTTCTTAAAACTTCGTGTAGGGAGCTTCATGGAGTGAGGATATGTCCTCTTCTGATAGCTTGGAAGTAAGTTTGGAACTTGAAAACTATTCCTGCTCCGGTTTGTGATACGGCAGGTAAACCATGTACATCCTGCCTTGAATCATTTTTCGTTTCTTGATGTATCGGTCAGAAGCCCAAAGCCCAATGTGCAGCCTTGTGTCCTTGATACCGTGCTCCAGTGCCATTTTACGAATGTCAGCGTAGGTCAGTTCTTTCATTTGAAGTGGATTTAGGTTTGTAGTGGTGAATCTGGGTGACGAGGAACTCGGTCATTTCTGACTTTCAATCACAGTGCAAAGGTATAAAGTCCCGACTGCATCACCAAACGACAAGTAGAAATTGTGGAATATTTGAGTTGAGGGGGCAATAAAGCAAAAATTCTCCCCATAACCGGAGCTGTTCGGGGAGAATATGCTGTTCAGCCTTACCAGAAATCCTAATTTCATAAAAAACTTGTCAGTCTTGATTTCTTTTATCCAATAAGGCTGTAGTGATTTCTTTTATATTGGTGAATCTTGCATTATCCAACAAGCCTATTTCCAAAGCCTTATTGATAAACTGCATAATTGCATCCCTACTGATACCAATCTTAACGCACTTGATAATCATTTCCCTAAAACACTCATGCAGGTCTGACAGCTTCCCAACAGATAACTGTTTCACATATTGCTTTGCCACATCAGAATCAGAAGTGGAAGATTGGGAGAACTTTTCTATCTCGCTTATAAGGGACGCAATTTCATTGTCATAGCTACATAGTTTCCCATCTTTCAAGTGACCTACTTGTGATTGTAGTTCAACAGCCTTATTGATGCTGGATGCAAAAAATTGAGTATCCAGCAAGGTTTCAAAAGTAATTCCTATTGGAACATTCATAGTATGCTCTACTTTATTGATTGGAAATGTTTCACCAGTATTAAAAATACTACCTCTGGCTTTTTCCTCAATGGCAGCAGCTAATTTCATCGCATTGTCTTGGGCAGATTGATGTAAATAAACCTCATCTATCATTTTGGTGTCTTCGTGGGCTGTTGCAATAATAACAGTCTCTTTAGGAATGCCCATATTACACATTATTGTTATAAAAGTATGCCTTGCAATATGGGTATGAATTAATTCATACAATTTCTTTGTCAAAGTTAGTTTCTCAGTTCCCCTTTGCTCTTTATAAGTGACACCACTATCAAAGCCTGCATCTTTACAAATCTTCTTTATTATACTATTTAGGACATCTACCATTCTACTTTTTTTGCATTCTTCCTCTGTTGCTGGAATTTGTAAATGTCTAAAGCCCCTTTCACGATATTTACTCAATAATTCTTTTGCTATTGGGAATAAATAAATAGTAGCATCCTCATTGGTTTTCTGTACTGGAATAGTAACTGTATTATTGTCAATTATAGTATAATCCCCCCTAAATAATCTAGGCATATCACCAATGCGTTGCCCCAATAAGCATTGACACACAAACACATCTCTAACCTCTTCTTCTATGCCAGATAACTTTAATTTATACAAAATCTCTACTTGCTCTTCCGTTAACGGTACTTGTTTGCTCTTCTTTTCTTTCCTACTCAATTCACTTTGTATAATCTTAAATTTATCAATCTCATTTTTATAATAGTCAAACGTAATATTAGTATCCTCATGTGCCATTTTAAGCAAAGTTCTTAGCTTCATCAACGTATCCTTTATTGTATTATACGTTCTTACCACATTCCCTTTAGTTGGAGTACTACACAAATATTCTTGGTAATCTTCTAATAATTTTTTATTTATATTCTCCAAAGTATCACTTCTTTCTTTCTCTTTTAGATACTTCTTCAAATTACTAACTGCTCCATCATACCCTCGCCCTTTTTTTTCAGCATATCTAGAAAGTATAACAGTACCAACTTCTTCTATTTTCATTTTAACACTTCTATCTTTCATATTAGGATTAATATACCGTTTCAATATATAATATAAACAGCCAATCTGTTCTACATTGTCACAAAGGTATAATTTACTTTGCTCAAAACGATATAAAATCTCTTGAAGTTTACTATTCACAATGCTATTATTACGATTATCCAACTTTGTAAAACCAGTACTAACCATTGCAATCTGCTTTCGTTTGTTCCATTGATTTGGATATACTTTCACACCAGTACTAATCTTATATTGTTTACCCCTAAAATAAACAACTGCATAAACAAGAGTTGGTCTATCTAGCTTTGAGCTACACAAATTAAAATTCAACTTAAAATCTAAAAATATCTGCTCATCCATACCCTTTATTATTAAACTTTATGATTAGAATTAATGATTACTTTTTCTGGTTAAATAGAGTATTTCAGTCTAATATGGTCACTTACAAGCCATCTCAGAAACATTTGTAACACTTCTGTAACATGTATGACATTTCCCTGCAACACCAAACTCTTTCCTTTGCAGCCGGAAATAAAATACATGTCTATGGAAACAATTTATCTGGGTATCGTCATCTTTCTGTTCGTACTCGCGATTTTCGACCTCGTGGTAGGTGTCAGTAATGATGCGGTCAATTTTCTTCAGTCGGCTGTCGGAGCAAAGGCAGCATCTTTCAAAACCATACTGTTCATTGCAGGCATTGGCGTCTTCATCGGTGCGGCACTCAGCAATGGCATGATGGACATTGCACGACACGGCATCTATCAACCGGAGCACTTCTACTTTGCTGAAATCATGTGCATTCTGCTTGCCGTCATGTTGACGGACGTCGTGCTATTAGATGTCTTCAACACTATGGGAATGCCTACCTCCACCACTGTATCCATGGTGTTCGAACTGCTGGGAGGTACGTTCGCACTGGCGCTCATCAAGGTCTATAACAGCGATACATTGGGACTGGGCGACCTCATCAATACAGACAAGGCGCTGTCTGTCATCATGGCCATTTTTGTATCCGTAGCCATTGCCTTCTTCTTCGGTATGCTGGTACAGTGGCTGGCACGTATCGTGTTCACCTTCAACTACAAGAAGAACATGAAATACAGCATCGCGCTGTTCGGTGGTATAGCTGCCACCAGCATCATCTACTTCATGCTGATAAAGGGGCTGAAAGACAGCTCATTCATGACCCCTGAAAACAAGCAATGGATACACGACAATACCGCATTGCTGATAACCGGTTTCTTTGTATTCTTCACCATACTGATGCAGATACTGCATTGGTGCAAGATAAATGTCTTCAAAGTAGTGGTTCTGATGGGTACTTTCGCCCTCGCTCTTGCCTTTGCCGGCAATGACTTGGTGAACTTTATCGGTGTCCCCCTCGCAGGATATTCCTCATTTATTGACTATACAGCCAATGGTACGGCCGCCGGCCCCGACGGATTCCTGATGTCCTCACTCCTCGGTGCAGCCAAAACCCCGTGGTATTTCCTTATCGGTGCAGGCGCCATTATGGTTTATGCACTCTGCACATCCAAGAAAGCCCACAACGTTATCAAGACTTCCGTGGACCTTGCCCGCCAGGATGACGGTGAAGAGAACTTCGGAAGTACCCCGATAGCCCGTACGCTGGTACGCTTCAGCATGACTCTGGCTAACGGAATATCCAAAACGATGCCCGAAAGCAGCAAGCGGTGGATGAACACACGCTTCCAGAAGGATGAAGCCATCATAGCCGACGGCGCCGCTTTTGACTTGGTTCGCGCCTCCGTCAATCTCGTATTGGCTGGTCTGCTCATCGCCTTGGGAACTTCCTTGAAACTTCCCCTTTCCACCACTTACGTCACCTTTATGGTAGCCATGGGTACATCGCTTGCCGACCGTGCCTGGGGACGTGATTCGGCGGTATTCCGCATTACGGGTGTGCTCAGCGTTATCGGCGGTTGGTTCATCACTGCCGGAGCAGCGTTCACCATCTGTTTCTTCGTAGCACTGATTATCCATTTCGGCGGTACGGTTGCCATCCTGGCACTGATTGGTCTGGCAGTCTTCATGCTGATTCGTAGCCAAGTGATGTACAAAAAGCGCAAGGAGAAAGAAAAAGGCAACGAGACCCTGAAACAGTTGATGAAGAGTACGGACAACAATGAAGTCATCGAATTGCTCCGCAAGCATACCCGTGAAGAACTGGTGAAGATTATGGAATTCACAGAAGAGAATTTTGAACGTACCGTCACTTCCTTCCTACACGAGAATCTACGCGGACTGCGTCGTGCCATGGGCTCAGTAAAATTCGAAAAACAACTCATCAAGCAGATGAAGCGTACCGGAACACTTGCCATGTGCCGTCTCGACAACAATACCGTACTGGAAAAAGGACTCTATTACTATCAAGGCAACGACTTTGCCAGCGAACTGGTGTACAGCGTAGGCCGTCTTTGCGAACCTTGCTTAGAGCACATAGACAATAACTTCAATCCGCTGGATGCCATTCAGAAAGGAGAATTTACAGACGTAGCCGAAGACATCTGCTATCTGTTACAAGTATGCCGCCACAAGCTGGAAACGAACAATTATGATGAACTGGAAACAGAGATTCGCAAAGCCAACGACCTCAACGGACAGTTGTCTCACCTGAAACGCGAAGAGCTGCAACGCATCCAAAGCCAGAGCGGCAGCATCAAAGTCAGCATGGTATACCTGACTATGATACAAGAAGCCCAGAACGTAGTGACCTACACCATCAACCTGATGAAAGTAAGCCGCAAGTTCCAAGTAGAAAAAGAAGAGTTATAAGTTATAAGTTATGAGTTATAACGCATGGTACATAACATGCAACTTATAACTCACAACTCCTTAAGCCCCATCTTCTCCGCCCGTTGCAACATAAATGCACGGGCGGCTTCGTATTCATTGGGAATGATGCCGTCCAAAATGGCATCCTTAATGGCACTCTTCAAGGCACCTACCTGCTGGCAAGGAGAAAGGCCGAAAGTCTTCATGATTTCTTCACCACTGACCGGAGGCTGGAAATTACGGATACGGTCGCGTTCCTCCAAATCCTTCAGCTTCTGGCGTACCAACTGAAAATTATTAAGGAAGCGTTTCTTACGCTCCATATTCTTGGAAGTAATGTCGGCTTCGCACAGTGTCATCAGGTCGTCTATATCATCACCTGCCTCAAACAAGAGACGACGCACTGCCGAGTCGGTCACTACATCATCCGCTATCACAATGGGACGCATGTGCAGGCTCACCATTTTCTGCACATATTTCATCTTCTCATTCATAGGGAGCTTCATCTTGCGGAAAATATCGGGTATCATCTTCTCGCCAATGAAATTATGGTTATGGAACGTCCAGCCCGCACGGGGTTCCCAACGCTTGGTGGCAGGCTTGGCTATATCATGCAGAAGAGCTGCCCAGCGTAGCCAAAGGTTGTCGGTCTTCTTGCTGATGTTGTCGAGTACTTCGAGCGTATGGTAGAAATTGTCCTTATGGGCGCGTCCATTGCGCGTCTCCACGCCTTGCAGCCTAACAAGTTCCGGGAATATCAGTTCCAGCAGACCACAGCGGTCCAGCTCAATGAATCCCTTAGACGGAATAGGTGACAAGATGATTTTGTTCAGTTCGTCTGCAATGCGTTCTTTGGAGATGATGGAGATGCGTTCGCGATTACGCTCCAGAGAATCGAATGTCTCATCGTCAATATAGAATCCCAGCTGGGTGGCAAAACGGACACAGCGCATCATGCGCAAAGGGTCATCACTGAAAGTTATATCAGGGTCGAGGGGAGTCCGGATGGTCTTTTCCTTCAAGTCTCCAATACCGCCAAAGGGGTCGACCAACTCGCCATAACGCACCCGGTTCAGGCAAACAGCCAGTGCATTGATGGTAAAATCACGGCGGTTCTGGTCATCCTCCAATGTACCGTCCTCTACAATAGGCTTGCGGGAATCGTGTGTATACGATTCTTTTCTTGCACCCACAAACTCAACTTCCGTACCATAGTACTTCAATTGTGCCGTACCGAAATTCTTGAAGACGGAAACATGCGCCCCACGCCCCAGACGCTTACCCAGCGCCTCGGCCATGGCAATGCCACTGCCTACCACCACCACATCAATATCCTTGGAAGGACGTTGCAGGAAAATATCACGTACATATCCACCGACTACGTAACATTCCAATCCCAATTCATCAGCCGTTTCGGATATCCGCTTGAATATATCATCACTAAAATATTGCTTCAGTTCTTCTGCCGTCAAATCTATCATAAATAATGCGCTAATGTAATGAATACGCAAATGTGTTAATGGTCTATTAGCACATTTGCACATTAAAATGCTGCAAAGATAAAGATATTATTTCTATTTTTGTGGACTCTAACTCCAAGAACAACAAATATGAAAAAAGTAATACTCCTTGCATGCCTATGCTGTACACTCTTCTCTTGCGAAGATGTGGAGAAGAAGGCCGGTGAAAAACTACAAGCTGCCCGCGAAGCGTTTGAACTCGGCAACTACAATGAAGCGAAGATTCTGATTGACAGCATCAAGATGCTCTATCCCAAAGCGTTTGAAACTCGCCGTGCAGGCATCGGCCTGATGCAGGAAGTGGAACTGAAAGAGCAGGAAAAGAGCCTGGTCTATCTGGACAGTATGCTTCAAGCCAAGCAAAAGGATTTCGATGCAATCAAAGGGAAATACACCTTTGAAAAAGATGCCGAATACCAGAATATCGGCAATTACCTTCATCCTTCCCAAGTGATAGAAAAAAATCTGCATCGCTCTTTCCTTCGCTTCCAGGTAGACGAAAACGGAGTCATGAGCATGACTTCCATTTATTGCGGAGCCCATAATATCCACCATGTGGCCGTCAAAGTCACTGCTCCCGATGGTAGCTTTGCCGAAACACCCGCCGCCAAAGACAGCTACGAAACCACTGACCTCGGTGAAAAGATTGAAAAGGCAGACTTCAAACTGGGAGAAGACGGAAACGTCATGGGGTTCCTTTATCTGAACAAGGACAAGAATATCAAAGTCAACTATCAAGGGGAACGTCCCTATTCCATCACCATGACTGCCGCCGACCGCCAGGCCCTTGCCAGCGTCTACGAACTGGCACAACTGCTGTCATCCATGACGGAAATAAAGAAGAATATGGAAGAAGCCAATCTCAAAATCGAATTTGTAAAAAAGAAGATGGAAGAGAGAAAAGACAATGCACAAGAATAAAAAGAAGGAAACCGGATGATATATTCATTACTTAGTCATCCGGTTCCCTTTTTATTATCAGTAAAGCCTTACCAAACTAATTTAGGTAAATAACGGCTCAGACATGTACGCAAAGCAGACAGAGTGATGGGTTTTACCAACACTTCCGAGGCTCCGCACTCCAAGGCTTTTTCGCGGTCGGCAGTAAAGGCGTAAGCGGTCTGCATGATGATGGGAAGTTCCTTATCCTTCTTGCGAATAATCACCGTAGCATCCAGCCCGTTCATAATAGGCATTTTTATATCCATCAGAATAGCTTCCGCCTTGTCGCGATTCTCTTCGAACAAATTTACAATATCCTCACCATTCTTTGCCCATAGTATCTCGCATTTCTTGCCGATAATAGCCTTTATCAGTTTAAAGTTACTATCATCATCTTCCGCAACCAGAATAAGCGGACGGTAATCTCCTGACACTTTTTCTATTTCCATGACCTATGCGTTTTGTTTATATAGGGGCAAAGATATAAAAAATAATAGATTTGCACTATCTTTGCAGCTCATTAAAAAAATATATAATGATTTCTATAGACGGACTGGCCGTAGAATTCGGCGGAACTACTTTATTCAGTGACATATCTTTCGTTATCAACGAAAAAGACCGTATCGCCCTGATGGGTAAAAATGGAGCGGGGAAAAGTACATTGTTGAAAATCCTGGCAGGTGTAAGACAACCTACCCGTGGAAAAATCTCAGCCCCCAAGGACAGTGTCATAGCTTACCTTCCACAGCACCTTATGACGGAAGACGGACGTACCGTATTCCAGGAAGCGGCGCAAGCTTTTGCCCACCTGCATGAAATGGAAGCTGAAATAGAGCGCCTCAACAAGGAACTGGAAACGCGTACCGACTACGAAAGCGACAGCTACATGGAACTTATCGAGAATGTCTCCGCCTTAAGCGAAAAGTTCTATGCCATCGACTCCACCAATTACGAGGAGGATGTGGAAAAAGCACTGCTCGGACTGGGCTTTGTACGCGAAGACTTCAACCGCCAGACCAGTGACTTCAGCGGCGGATGGCGCATGCGCATCGAGCTTGCCAAGCTGTTGCTGCAAAAGCCTGACGTGCTGTTGCTAGACGAGCCTACCAACCATCTGGACATAGAATCCATACAATGGCTGGAAGATTTCCTTATCAGCAATGGAAAGGCTGTCATCGTCATCAGCCACGACCGTAAATTCGTAGACAACATCACCACCCGTACCATTGAAGTGACCATGGGACGGATATACGATTACAAAGTAAACTACTCCAAATACCTGGAACTCCGCAAGGAACGCCGCGAACAGCAACAGAAAGCCTACGACGACCAGCAGAAGTTCATTGCCGAAACCAAGGAATTCATCGAACGGTTCAAAGGCACCTACTCCAAAACCCTGCAAGTGCAAAGCCGCGTAAAAATGCTGGAGAAGCTGGAACTGCTGGAAGTGGATGAAGAAGACACTTCAGCGTTACGCCTCAAATTCCCTCCTTCTCCCCGCTCAGGCAATTATCCCGTCATCATGGAGGGAGTAGGGAAAAGTTACGGTGACCATGTGGTCTTCAAGAATGCCAACCTCACCATAGAACGGGGAGACAAGGTTGCTTTCGTTGGTAAGAACGGTGAAGGAAAGTCAACGTTAGTGAAGTGCATCATGAAGGAAATAGAACATGAAGGCACCCTCACGATAGGACACAACGTGCAGATTGGATATTTCGCACAAAACCAGGCCTCATTGTTGGATGAGAACCTGACCGTATTCCAGACCATCGACGATGTGGCAAAAGGGGAAATCCGCAACAAGATACGCGACCTGCTGGGTGCCTTCATGTTCGGTGGCCCCGAAGAGTCCATGAAGAAGGTCAAGGTGCTTTCCGGTGGAGAGCGCACGCGCCTCGCCATGATAAAGCTTTTGCTCGAACCGGTGAATCTGCTGATACTGGACGAACCGACCAACCATCTGGACATGAAAACCAAAGATATCCTGAAGCAAGCGTTACTGGATTTTGACGGTACCCTTATCCTCGTCAGCCACGACCGTGACTTCCTGGACGGACTGGTAAGCAAGGTATATGAATTCGGCAACAAACAAGTGAAAGAGCACTTGAGCGGCATCTACGAATTCCTTGAAAAGAAGAAAATGGACTCCCTCCGCGAACTGGAACGATAAGCATCTGCTAAACCCGGCGTCCGAACAAATGGCCGATACATATTGTTTTCATTTTACTAAACACTTAACTAAGAGATATTAAAATGAAACAATATGATGCCATCATAATAGGATTCGGCAAGGGCGGCAAGTTATTGGCCGCCGAACTGGCCGAACGGAATTGGAAAGTAGCCATCGTGGAACGTTCCCCTCAGATGTACGGAGGAACATGTGTAAACGTAGGATGTATCCCTACCAAAGCTCTGATTCACGAATCGGAATATGCGGAAAAAAAATACTATGACGATTATAAGAACCAGTCCAAACTGTATGCACTTGCCGTGGCGCGGAAAGACAAGCTTGTATCCTTCCTGCGTGAGAAAAATTATGAAAATGTAAAAAACAAGCCTAATATAACCCTCTATGACGGAACTGCTTCTTTCTTGTCCGAAAATACAATCCGTATAGTCTCCGGCAAGGACGAAACGATTCTTGAGGGAAAAGAGATATTCATCAACACCGGGTCCACCCCTATCCTGCCTGCCATCGACGGACTCAAGGAGAGCAAGTACGTATATACCAGTGAGACCTTGCTGCAATCGAACAAACTGCCCGCACACCTGCTCGTCATCGGCGGCGGTGCTGTCGGATTGGAGTTTGCCACTATGTATGCAGGCTTTGGAAGCCATGTCACACTGCTGGAAGCGGGAAACCGCTTTCTGCCTAAAGTGGACCGCGACATTGCCGCCTCCATGCTGGAAGCATTGAACCGAAAACGTATCAATGTCCGGTTGAACGCCCGTGTCCAATCCGTGTACGACACAGCCGAAGGAATAACTCTGACCTATACGGACAGTGCAAACGGCACTCCCTACTACCTGAAAGGAGATGCCTTGCTGGTAGCCATCGGTCGCAAGCCTATGACTGCAGAGCTGAATCTGGAAAAAGCGGGTATACAAACAGACAAGCGGGGAGCCATCGTTGTCGACAACCAATTACGGACTACAGCCCCACACGTATGGGCCCTGGGGGACGTAAAAGGAGACGAACAGTTCGACTACTTGTCCATCGATGATTTCCGTATCATCCGTAATCAACTCTTTGAAAACAAAAAAAGGAGTACAAAAGACCGGTATCCAATCCCCTTTGCCATTTTCACCGACCCACCGCTGGCACATATAGGACTGACGGAAGAGGAAGCGATGAAGAACGGTTATTCCATACATGTGGCACGTATCCCTGCTGCCATGATTCCACGTGCCCGTACGCTACACAGCATAGACGGTATGCTCAAAGCTATTGTAGACATCCATACCGGACGGATTCTGGGTTGTACCCTACTTTGTGCCGATGCACCAGAAGTAATCAATACCGTAGCATCAATCATGAAAACGGGACAGCGTTACCATTTCCTGCGGGACTTCATTTTCACCCACCCCAGCATGAATGAGGGATTGAATATGTTATTCAAACCTTTTTAGCATTTTCTATTTGGTAATTAAGTCCTTAACCTCTATCTTTGCATCCGTCCAAAGATAGAGGAATGAAAAAGAAACAGTACATAACCTATATTCTTTTTTTCATCAGCTTGATAATGCTGGTGATACCCGTCATTCCCCACCATCATCATGCCGACGGAATGATATGCATGAAGAATGATATCACCGCCGATTGCTGCGGACACCGTCATAGCCCGGGCAACGAGCACTGCTGTTGCGACACGGGATGCATGACAACCCACTTTGTACAACAGACGCCCAGCTCTTCCAATGATGTGTGTTCACATCCGGATGCCTTGTGGGCAGTTACCCTACTCATTGAACCTTTTTCCAAGTTACTCATCCTACCCGAGTTTGACATAAGCAGGCAGGAGTGTATCTATCTGGAATCTCTTCATAGCACATTTATCATATGTGCTACGGGACTTCGTGCCCCTCCGTCTCTTCTTGCTTAACTGTTACCGGAACATCACCGGGACAGATTTCTATCCGGCATAAGGAACAATGCAATTTGGTTGCACGCCCTATGCCCTAACTTTGTATTCAAAATCAAAAAGTAAGAACAAATATCATCATGAAAAAAGTTATTTTCATGGGAGTCTTGGGATTATTCCTTTTAGGCTCCTGTAACAGTAAGTCCGGAGACAGCCACGAAGGACATAATCACGAAACAGAAGAGCACAATCATGACGGACATGACCACGAGGGACATGACCACGAACATGAGGGACACAACCATGAGCACGAAGAGCAGGAAAACCATGCCGGAGGAAGCGATGAAATCATCCTGCCACCAGCAAAGGCGCAAGCTGCCGGCGTAGCAGTCAGCACTGTTGAACCGGGTAGTTTCCATCAAGTCATCAAGACCAGCGGCCAGGTGATGGCAGCCCAGGGAGACGAGAGCGTAGCCGTAGCTACAGTAGCAGGCGTGGTTTCCTTCAAGGGAAAAGTTATCGAAGGAATGAGTGTCAGCAAAGGTACTCCTTTGGTGGTATTGTCATCCAAAAACATGGCCGACGGAGACCCGGTGCAGAAAGCCCGGATAGCCTACGAGGTTTCCAAAAAAGAATACGAGCGTATGAAAGCGCTTGTAGGCAACAAAATCGTATCTGAAAAGGAATTCGCGCAAGCCGAACAGATTTACGAAAATGCCCGTATCAGTTACGAGGCAGTCGCAAAGAACCATTCGGCAAGCGGCCAGGCTGTTGTTTCTCCCATCAGCGGTTATGTGAAGAATCTGTTGGTGAAAGAAGGGGACTACGTCAGCGTCGGCCAGCCGTTGGTAAGCGTCACCCAGAACCGCAAGCTTTTCCTGCGTGCGGATGTATCCGAAAAGTACTATCCTTACCTAAACAGCATCGGTTCTGCCAACTTCTGTACTCCTTATAATAATAAGGTATATACATTGAAAGAACTGGGCGGGCGCATGCTTTCTTATGGAAAGGCTTCGGGTGAGAACGGATATTATGTACCCGTAACTTTTGAATTCGACAATAAGGGAGACGTTATTCCCGGCTCGTTTGTAGAAGTATTCCTATTATCCTCACCAATGGAGAACGTGTTGTCTCTTCCTCACAGTGCGCTGACCGAGGAACAAGGCAGCTTCTTTGTCTACCTGCAACTGGATGAAGAGGGCTACAAAAAACAGCTTGTCACCCTGGGTGCCGACAATGGCGAAAGTGTACAAATCCTTTCCGGCATAAAAGCAGGCGATCGCGTCGTAACCCAAGGAGCCTATCAAGTGAAGCTGGCATCGGCAACGAATGCTATTCCGGCACATAGCCATGAACACTAATCTCATGTACAATTTGACAATTTACAAAGTACCATTTCGCTATGCAGTATAAGGGTTACGTGACGAATGGGGAGTGTAAAGTCAGATAAACAAGAAATATTAGATAAAACAGCAAGTGCGGCTGACATTGCGCAGCCCAATTGTACATTGTAAATAGTAAATAAAAAGATGTTAAACAAAATAATTGGTTTTTCTCTTCAGAACCGCATCCTGGTGCTGGTAGTATCGGTGCTGTTGCTGATTGGCGGTACTTATACCGCCATGCATACGGAAGTGGATGTGTTCCCTGACCTCAATGCGCCGACCGTGGTCATCATGACCGAAGCAAATGGTATGGCAGCAGAGGAAGTGGAACAGCTGGTCACTTTTCCCGTAGAAACGGCTGTAAACGGTGCAACGGGTGTGCGCCGTGTACGCTCTTCCTCAACGAACGGTTTTTCTGTAGTCTGGGTAGAATTCGACTGGGATACAGATATCTATCTTGCCCGGCAGATTGTCAGTGAGAAGCTGGCAGTCGTCAGCGAATCCTTACCGGCCAACGTAGGCAAGCCGACACTAGGCCCACAATCGTCCATTTTGGGCGAGATGTTGATTGTAGGTCTGACAGCAGATTCGACCTCTATGCTGGATTTGCGTACCATTGCCGACTGGACCATACGTCCCCGCCTGCTCTCTACGGGCGGTGTGGCACAAGTTGCCGTACTGGGTGGCGACATCAAGGAATATCAAGTGCAGCTGGACCCGGAACGGATGCGCCATTACGGCGTAACATTGAGCGAAGTGATGAACATCACCCGCGAAATGAACCTGAATGCCAATGGTGGAGTGCTCTATGAATATGGCAATGAATATATCGTACGCGGCGTACTTTCTACCGACAAGGTAGACCAGATAGCCAAGGCCGTGGTGCGGAGCAACGGAGTCTCCGGCGCCCCTATCCTGCTGGAAGATATTGCCGACGTTCAAGTCGGAGTCAAACTTCCTAAACTGGGTACCGCCTCGGAACGCGGTAAGCATGCCGTACTGCTGACAGTCACCAAGCAACCCGCCACAAGCACGCTGGAGCTTACAGACAAACTGGAAGCTTCCCTGCAAGACCTGCAGAAGAATCTACCGGCGGACGTAAAGGTTTCCACAGACATCTTCCGTCAAAGCCGTTTCATCGAAAGTTCCATCGGAAACGTTCAGAAGTCGTTGTTGGAGGGAGGTATTTTCGTTGTCATCGTGCTTTTCCTGTTCCTTGCCAACATACGTACCACAGTCATCTCGCTGGTGACACTGCCGTTGTCACTGATTGCCTCCATCCTTGCCCTGCACTATATGGGCTTTACGATAAATACCATGAGCCTGGGAGGTATGGCTATCGCCATCGGTTCGCTGGTGGATGATGCCATCGTGGACGTGGAGAATGTCTACAAGCGTTTGCACGAAAACCGACTGAAACCTGCCGGCGAGCAACTTCCTATTCTGGAAGTGGTGTTCAATGCTTCGAAAGAAGTGCGTATGCCTATCCTCAATTCAACGCTGATTATCATTGTCAGCTTCGTACCACTGTTCTTCCTTAGTGGTATGGAAGGTAGGATGTTGGTACCACTGGGTATTGCGTTCATTGTGGCATTGGCGGCTTCAACTGTTGTGGCACTGACCGTAACGCCGGTACTTTGCTCCTATCTATTGGGAAAAGAGAAAACGAAAAAACAAAACAACGAAAACAGCGATTCTGCCGTAGCACGCAAGATGAAGCAATGGTATGGTTCTGCACTGACTTTCGTATTGGGGCATAAGAAAGGGGTACTGGGAGGTACTATCGGACTATTTGTAGTAGCGCTCGGCTGTTTCTTCACCCTGGGCCGCTCGTTCCTGCCGCCTTTCAATGAAGGTTCGTTCACCATCAATATCTCCTCGCTTCCAGGCATTTCCCTGGAAGAAAGCGACAAGATGGGGCACCGTGCCGAGGAGCTGCTGCTTTCCATCCCCGAAATACAGACCGTGGCCCGTAAAACGGGACGTGCAGAGCTGGACGAACACGCTCTGGGAGTAAACGTCTCTGAGATCGAGGCACCGTTTGAGTTGAAAGACCGCTCGCGCAGCGAGCTCGTGGCAGAAGTCCGCGAAAAACTGGGTACCATTGTAGGGGCAAACGTGGAAATAGGCCAGCCTATCAGCCACCGTATAGACGCCATGCTATCCGGTACAAAGGCGAACATCGCCATCAAACTGTTCGGCGACGACCTGAACCGCATGTTCACTCTGGGCAATGAAATCAAGAGTGCCATCCAGGGGATTCCCGGTATTGCCGACCTGAACGTGGAACAGCAGATTGAGCGTCCGCAACTTGTCATTTCACCCAAACGGGAAATGCTTGCCAAATACGGCATTTCACTGCCCGAATTTTCGGAGTTTGTCAATGTCTGCCTGGCCGGTGAAGCCGTTTCCCAAGTTTACGAAAAGGGAAAGAGCTTCGACCTGACCGTACGCGTGAAAGACAACCTACGCGACGAAATGGAAAAAATACGCAACTTGATGATTGATACGGGCGACGGACAGAAAATTCCACTGAACTATGTAGCGGAAATCCGCTCGGCCATGGGTCCGAACACCATCAGCCGCGAGAATGTAAAGCGTAAAATCGTCATCTCCGCCAACGTGGCCGACCGCGACCTGCGAAGTGTAGTCAATGATATACAAGCCCAGGTAGACGCACAAATCAAACTGCCGGAAGGATACCACATCGAATACGGCGGACAATTCGAAAGCGAGCAGGCAGCAAGCCGCACGCTGGCACTTACTTCGTTCATGTCCATCGTGGTGATATTCCTGCTCCTCTACCATGAATTCCGCAGTGTGAAGGAGAGTGCCATCATCCTTATCAATCTGCCGCTGGCATTGATAGGCGGTGTATTCGCCCTGCTCATCACAACGGGAGAAGTGAGTATCCCCGCCATCATCGGTTTCATCTCACTGTTCGGTATCGCCACCCGAAACGGAATGCTGCTCATCAGCCATTACAACCACTTGCAGCAGGAAGAAGGCTATGGCGTCTACGACAGCGTTATCCGCGGTTCGCTCGACCGTCTGAATCCAATCCTGATGACCGCCCTATCCAGTGCACTGGCACTTATCCCGCTGGCTCTCAGTGGCGACCTGCCGGGCAACGAGATACAAAGCCCGATGGCAAAGGTTATCTTGGGCGGCCTTTTAACATCCACGTTCCTGAACGGTTTCATCATTCCGATTGTTTACCTGATGATGCACCATAACCAACAACCTAAAACGTCAGACAATGAATAAAAGATTTTTCATATTCAGCGCCGCCATCCTCGCTTTTGCGGGGATGAGCGCACAAACGTCCGGCATTGATGCCGTGCTCCAGCAGATAGAGGCCAACAACAAGGAATTGCAGGCTAACTCCCACCTCATTTCCTCACAAAAACTGGAGAACAAGACAAACAACAACCTCCCCGACCCTACACTGTCATACGCCCACCTTTGGGACTCCAAGAACAGTGACGAGACAGTCGGCGAAATGGTCATCTCGCAAAGCTTCGACTTCCCCACGCTTTACGCCACCCGAGGGAAGATGAACCGACTCAAGACAAATGCACTGGATGCACAAGCCACCGCCTTCCGCCAGCAGATATTGTTGCAAGCGAAGGAAGTATGCTTGGACATCATCATGCTGCAACGCCAGCAAGCCCTGCTCGACGAACGGTTGAAGAATGCGGAGGAACTGTCGGCCATGTACACCCGGCGTTTGGAAACGGGAGATGCCAATGCACTGGAAACCAACAAGATTAATCTGGAGTTGCTGAATGTACGCACGGAAGCCCGCATGAACCAGACGGCACTTAACAATAAACTGAAAGAGCTGCTTGTCCTCAACGGAAACCAGCCGCTCACACCGGGACGTCCCAGACCCGATACCACACCCGACGCCCAAACACTCGGATTGACAGAATACCCGGCAGTGCCGTTGCCGGCCGACTTCCACCCGCTGGCCGACGAACTGCTGGCTTCAGACCCCACCCTGCAATCCTTGCAGGGTGAAAGTTCTGCCGCCCGGAAACAGATTTCGGCAAGCAAGCAAGGCTGGCTGCCCAAACTGGAACTGGGTTACCGTAGAAATACCGAATCGGGGCATCCGCTAAACGGTGTAGTAGTAGGCTTCTCTTTCCCGCTTTTCGAAAACCGCAATAAGGTCAAGATAGCCAAGACACAAGCGCTCAACATTGACTACCAAAAGGAGAACGCCGCACTGCAAGCCAGCTCTGCCTTGTGGCAACTCTATGAAGAGGCCAAGAACCTGCACGCTTCCATGGAGGAATACGAGCGCACCTTCCATCAACAGCAAGACCTTTCTTTACTGAAACAAGCACTTATGGGAGGACAAATCAGTATGATTGAATACTTCGTTGAAATATCGGTTGTCTATCAAAGCAAGACAAACCTCCTGCAACTGGAAAACCAGTATCAGAAGGCAATGGCACAGATATACAAGAGCCGGTTATAAATAGAAAGAGCTGTCTGCGGTTGACAGACAGCTCTTTCTATTTCAATATATTGTAGTTATAGTTTTGTGACTTTACCCATAAACAGAATAACTCCCGTACTCTTCTCCTTTATCAGAAAGATGAAAGGACGGTCCACATAGAACGGAATTACCGTACTTGGTCCGGGAGCGGCCACGTCCATTCCTCCGACAGTTACAGCCGCAGCTTCCGTCCCCTCTTCATTCACTTTCACATAAGTGAACTGTTGCAGCAAACTGATAAACAAATCCTCATCCGCCATTCCGGAAAAATCGGCCGATGGAGTAAAAGCCTCCTGCATTCCCATTGCCATCATATCGTCAATGAGTTCTTTATCATATTCCATTTCAAACCGGGGTAACTTAAGGTTCAAGGCAGAGCTTGATAAACTACTGTTCCATTCCCCCCAGCGCTCGTCATTCAGCTGCGGCAGGCACTCATCCAACGATTTTCCCTCTGCCGGCAAGAGCACCACCATACTGAAAGCCTCATTGCCGTAAGGCAACTCTGCCATTGAGAAATACTCATTCTCGGCATAGTTGAATCTCTCGTCACGAAGATTCATCATGTGTACAGTCGATTTGCTTCCGTCAGCATTCGTAAAAGCCTCTTCTGCCGTATCCGATTTTTTGAATTGATTCTTCCAAATCCCCTTGAAATAAAGCGCATTCAACAGATAAAGACGCGCCGTCTCCGGAATCTCATTCAAGACTTTGGGGATGCAATTATTCGTTTTCCCGGCACACCAGCCGTTTATAATGTCCGGAGCCTTGGGAGAGGCAAAATCCAGCTCCTGCACTTGCGCGTCATACATCTTTTTGTTTACGCTTACAAAGTCGTCATGAACACCGAACCCTTTCTTTATCCAGATGGAATTGGCAATTCCCAACTGTGTGGTATTGTCCAAATCGAGCAACGCCTCCACCAGCTTCTTATTATAGTTGTTCATTTCTTCCAACGAATAGCCCGAAAAGCCCAGGACATCTGTCATCTCAGATAGTGTGTTTCCCAACGCTCCATTGGCAATCATAGACAGACAGAGCGAAGCGCTCAAAGGAGAGATGAACAGATTGGGCTTTTCCACCTCAGTTTTACAAACCTGATTAAAGAAACGGAAAGCGAAATCCGTTCCTAAATCCATCATCTCCTGCTCGGCACGGGTCAAGGCAATGTCTTTGCGAGGCTTGGGTTGTGGTGAAGAGTTGTCGTCACTCTGGCAGGCTGCAAGGATACAAAGTAGGCTTAAGGCAGTAATCGTTTTTTTAAGCATAAGCAAATAGTATTAGTTTTAAAACAGTTATCTATATATAGAAAATGCTTGAACAAACAAAATACTGCATTGAAGAAACAATAAAAAATAGTACATTCCTACTCTATTATTATACTGCAAAGTTCTGCATATTTTTTGCAGTCGCACTGCATATGTGTTGCAGCACCACTGCATATGTGTTGCAGTCGCGCTGCATATATATTTGCAGTGTCACTGCAACAGCTCTGCAGTGCTACTGCAAAATATATACAGCAGCTTTGCAGTAACGTGATTGATTTCACCCGGTTATTGTTGCCAATTCCAGCACCCCTTCCGGCAAATATCCGCTGCGTATGCGCCATTCCTGGGGATAAAGATTATTGGCACGGTTACCTATATTCTTGACAAATCCTAGAGGTATCTGTTTGTAGGTGAGCAAGACAATGCCGCGCGGAGCAGTCTCCGAAAGGACAACAGCCTCCTTGCGCAGATAGCTGATGGCCTGCTCGCGGCCTATCTCTTCATGGGCAAAGGCATCCGGATTCAGTGCTATACTCATGGCGAGCCCATGAGCAGGCATCCAGTCTTTTCCTTTCAACTCAGCAACATCTACCCCAGCCTGCACGATACGGAGTGACGAACGCAAAGCCGACAGTTCGGAGAGATACGCTTTAGGGAAAGCGCTGACGTTGTTGCCATTGACGATAAATTCGTAATTATCCGGAACCGCAAACCACTCATGCAGTGCCGAAAGCTGTTCTTTGGAAACACCCGGAGTTTTCGCTCCTTTTCCTTGAGGTTTTCTTCCTTTTTCCCAGGATTTCACCTGCCCGGCCCAGGTATTCCCATCGCTCACGCCCGGTTTGCGGAGAACTGCCAAAAAGAATCCTTCCCCCTTCGTCCGATGGGGCAGGAAACGATAGGCGGGAAAGTCCTCTCCCGACAATAGATTACCCGTAATATTCCAGTCAGTAGAAATTTCCAACGGCAATACCTCCGCCCCGAATTCATCCTGTATCCAACGGATGTTCTCTTCGTTTTCCTTTGTATTATAGGTACAAGTACTGTAGATGAGAATGCCTCCGGACTTCAAGCAAGGCCAGATATCCGTAACGATGCGACGCTGGCGCTGCCAGCAGATTTCCACATTCTCCCCACTCCACTCACTTACCGCAACGGGGTCTTTACGGAACATCCCCTCGCCAGAGCAGGGGACATCCGTCAATATGACGTCGAAGAAGTCCGTCAAGGAAGAAAAATCTGCCGGGTCATTATTAGTGACCACCACACCGGAATGCCCCCACTTCGTAAGATTCTCCGCCAATACCTGCGAGCGGTTGCGGATTACCTCATTGGCCACCAGCAGACTGCCTGCGGGCAACACGCTACGGGCATGCGTGGATTTCCCGCCGGGAGCCGCACAGAGGTCAAGCATCACCACCGGTCCTTCGCCCACATACCGCCTCAAAGCCTGCTCCACAAACATAGACGAAGCCTCCTGCACATAGTAGCAGCCTGCATGAAACAGCGGGTCAAAAGTGAATGTCAGCCGCTTGTCCAGATAGTATCCGGCAGTAGACCAAGGGACATGCCTAAAAGAGGAACGAAAAAGACTGAATGAAGATTCCGGTAATTTATCTTCATTCAGTCGGATACTGACCGGCTGCTCCCCTTCCAGGGCGGCAGCCAGCTTTTCATATTCTTCCACACCCAAGAGGGCGCGTGTATAATCGGTGAAAGATGAGGGTAGCTTCATGCTTTGAACTGTTTTATGGCAGCAAAGATAGTGCAAAATACGTTTCACCAATCTACGGGGCTAAACAAAAAGCACGGTTCAATACTCTTTTTAAAAACTGAGTTTCACCCCTGCAAAATAGGAACGCGGTGCACCCGGTCCGTAGATATAACCGGAATCGCGGCTCGCTCCTTTATCAAAATCTTTCTGATAAGAATTGAATATATTCTGTACACCGGCATTGAGCTGCAAACAGAACCCTTGAAAATCAAAGTCGTAAGCTATCTTTGTTCCAAGCTCAAAGAAGTCCGGACTCTTTACCAATACATCCGCCTCACCGTTCACCTCCGAAAGCAAATGGGGAACGTACATCCGCCCGGTATAATTGCCGTTCAAAGCTATTGAGAAGGCTTTAACCGGCATATAGGTAGCTGTAAAGTAGCCGTAGACGTCGGGAGTACGCAGTATCTTGTCGCTGTAACGTTCTTTCTCCGACAAGTGCTCCTCATCCGCACTCCATTCTTCGGGAGAGTCATAGATACTTCGTTGAAGCGTCAGCCCTGCCTGCAACTGAACCTTATCCTTATAGGCAACCTTTCCTTCCAATGTGCCGCCATACACTTTAGCTCCCGAACCATTGATACGGGTCTGTATCAGATAAGCGCTACCATCCGGGTCTTTCACCGGAGGCGTCAGGACAAACGGGTCGGAAAGTTTCGTGTAGAAGCCTTCCACCAGTAGGTTTGCCTGGAAATCTCCGAAATAGTGGTACCAATCTACCGAAGCATTGAAGCTGCGCGAACGCTCTTCCTTCAATCCTTTGGCGCGGACAATGGAAACCAACTCTCCACCCACATTACTGATATGCAGATCTTCATCAAACGCTTGTGGAGCACGGAATCCCTCAGCATAACTGAAACGGATATTCACATCCTGAGTAGGATTGTAACGGATATTGGCACGGGGACTGAAAACAGCCTTGTCCATGATGCTGTTTTTATCTACGCGCCCGCCAATCAGGAAACTCCACTGTTCGTTCTTCCACTCATTCTGGGCATAGACGCTTGCTATATTCACCACTTGGTTCAACGGGGCGGGGGTATATTTCTCAATCAGTTGTTGCAAGCGGTCACCCGTTGCCGTAGGATCTTCGGCCAAAGCAGCATCACGATACTTCTGTACGTCCGTTGCCTTGTCATGCAGATTGTCGTGATTGAACTCAATGCCTCCGGTCAAATCGGCAGGCATAAACAGACACTTGTCAAAATGATAAATATACTGGGCACCCAGCACACCGGTAAAGTCCGTAGTCATTCCATAAGCGCTGTAATAACTATTGCGCACGATGTGCTGAGCCGAAGCATAGGTACTGAACGTATGTTTCTGGTTTTTGGAGAAAGCCGTGAACTTGAGCCCACCCGTGTTGATGGAATGTTTCAGCTGTTCCACCAGTCCGGGCGCCCCGGTACCGTTCAATCCGGCATCCTCGGCTATATGAGGGGGAAGGCTGAAGCCACTTCCACCACGGCGGAATTCCTCCATATGATGGTATTCAAGGCTCAGCTTGGAATAGGCACTTGTCCGGTAGTAAGCATTCAGACCGACAGTCTGGTTCTTCAGCTTCGGTAATTCGGAAAAACCGTCTCCGTTGGAGTCCCATGCCGAACGATGCCTGCTCTGGCCGTACACATAAGCCCCCATCTTACTGTCCGAAGAAACCAAGGAAAGATTCAGGGTCGTGTTGTTGTCGAACGAGCCGGAACCGTCGAAATTGGAAATGGTATGCGAGAAAGAACCGGAATTGCGAATCGGTTCCTTCGTAATGATATTCACCGTCCCGGCAATGGCCGAAGAACCGAACAAGGCTGAACCACCTCCACGCACCACTTCCACACGCTCTATCATGTTGGCGGGAATCTGTTCCAACCCATACACACCGGCCAGAGAGGAAAAGATGGGACGTGAGTCTATCAATATTTGGGTATATTTCCCATCCAGCCCGTTGATGCGCACTTGTGAATAACCGCAATTCTGGCAATCGGTCTCCACCCGCACACCTGGCTGAAAGGCCAGTCCTTGCGACAAAGTATGCGAGTTTGTCTGCTCAAACAGTTTAGGAGTGACCACTTTGACCAAAGTGGGTGCCAAGCGCCGGGCAGTCTCATTGCGGTTGGCTGTGACTACCACCCCGTCCAGTGCCACCATGTCTTCTTCCAACTCAAAGTTCTCTTCCAAGGTCTTACCACGTTTCAGAACGACTTTGCGCTCCTGCGACTTATAACCTACGGCACTGACGGACAACGTGAACTCACCTTCAGGCAGATTCTTTAGGAAATAGTGACCGGTGGCATCGGTCATGGTCCCGATGGTGGTGCCTTTCAGCGAAACTGTCATATAAGGCAAATGTTCCCTTGTACTTTTTTCTATTACATGACCGACAATATTGGCATCGGTACTCTTCAAATCTTCGGCATAAACGGTTGATGAGAGTAACAGACATACTGCTCCCACCACAAAAAATATATATTTTTTCATGTACTTCTAAAATAATATGTTAATCAATGAGGTTGACGCAATCCCACAACGGAATTGCCTTAATCTATCGGATTTGAAAAAAAGAAGGGGGAGCACGCAGGCAAATACCGCCACGAAGCTTTACACACTTGATGCATTCCGTGGTAAGAATGCTCAGTACACACAACAAAACAAGGAAAACCGTCGCGGCAACCGGAAGCAACGGAAGGGAAGAAGAGACGAAAGAGGCTAGATAGAAAATGGTTTCCAACTGCACCTCTGTATGCTCATGCTGGCCCTTGAATGGATGGGAATGCACAATGATAACACCATTCACCACATGCGAGTGGGTAAACAGCGTAATTCCTCCCAGATAGGCAATGAACAGCAGAGGGAGGAAACACTTCATTATATTCCTCAACTTCATCAAGACTTCCCAATAAAAACAGATGCGCAAAGATAACAGTATTTACAATAAGAAACAACCCGGTTTGTATATTTACCTCTATTTACAGTCGCAAATACCTACTTCTTGTTATTCCGGAAAAAAGACAATAAGACATTTTCACGGAAAAATATCGCCTTATTTCCGGTTTTCTAAAAAAAATATCTTCTCTTTGCAACTTTATAAAGGTGACGACACGTCTAACCAACAAAGAAACAAATTAAAAGACCATAGATTATGAAACGTATCATTTTTGGATTAATGCTCGCCATGATGTTCTGCACACTGGTGCAAGGCGCAAACAGAACCGTAACAGAGAACGACGGTCAGGGGAACAAGAAAAGAGTCATCGAATTGAGAGACACTGTCATCAATGGAGAAACCGTAACAGACACACTCAGCATCATGACTTATGAAAACGGTACCGGCAGTAGCGATGCTCCGGAAAAATGGAGAACCCACCACAGCAGTATGGACTGGAACGGGTTCGACCTCGGGAGCAAGACCTCGGAGACCGTGATTGCCGTAACAGCCATCGTCTTTGTATTCGGACTGCCGCTACTCATCATATTCGTAGTATTCTTCTTCCGCTATAAAAACCGGAAAGCCAAGTACCGCCTGGCGGAACAGGCCCTGGCCAGCGGACAGCAACTGCCTGAAAACTTCTTCAAAGAAGCCGCAGCAACGGATATCCGCAGCAAAGGCATCAACAACATATTCGTCGGCATCGGCCTGTTCATCTTCCTTTGGGCCATTACCGGAGAATTCGGTCTCGGATGTATCGGCTTACTCGTCATGTTCACCGGCTTCGGACAATTGGTGATTTTCTACAGCCAACAGAAGAAGAACGAAGAAAAATGAGTCAGATGGGTGACATATCGTTAGTCGCACAGGTCGTGGTGTTTCACAACACCAGGGCCTTCGACCAGTTGGTAAAGAAGTACCAGTCGCCCGTGCGGCGGTTCTTCCTGCACCAGACCTGCGGCGACAGCGAGTTGAGTGACGACCTGGCACAAGATACGTTTATCAAGGCCTATACAAACATCGCTTCGTTCAAGAATCTGTCCAGCTTCTCAACCTGGCTCTACCGTATTGCCTATAACGTTTTTTATGATTATATTCGCAGCCGGAAAGAAACGGACGATTTGGATACGTACCGAGTGGACGCTCAATGCAGCACACTGCAGCAGGACGTGGGACAGCACATGGACATTTACCGTGCCCTGGCCACACTGAAGGAAATGGAACGCACCTGCATCACGCTCTTCTACATGGAAGACCAAAGCATCGAAAAGATTGCAGGTATCACCGGATGTCCGGCGGGAACGGTAAAAAGCCACCTCTCGCGGGCGAAAGACAAAATGGCTTCCTACTTAAAACAAAATGGTTATGATGGAAAATGATGATAAACTCCTGACTTCATTCTTTGCCGAACACCGGCAGGAAATAGCCGATAACGGGTTCAGCCGCCGCGTACTGCGACATCTGCCCGACCGTAGCCGCCACTTGGCGCAGATATGGACAGCATTCTGCTTTACTCTGGCCCTCGTACTGTTCGTCTCCCTCGACGGAGTGCAGCTGATACTGGACACCTTGCGCGAAACCTTCGATACTGCCATCCGGAGCGGAGCTTCGGAGCTTGACCCCAAGTCGTTAATCATTGCCGGAGTGGTATTGCTCTATTTCGGTTACCGCAAGATTTCATCTATGGCATAGTTGTTTTTCAATGATAAATCGTATCTTTGTCCCCTCATAAAACTAACTAAGAGGAGAAAGTTTTGAGAAAGATTCTATTCATCATATTATTCGTTTTTTCTATTGGGAATGCCGGGGCGCAAGCAACAAGCGATTCCATTGTCATGAATTACTTGAAGGAAATGGGCGCCCCCGTCACTTATAACAATGAAGTGAAATTGCTGATGACCGGCCATGACAAGTTCGTCGATCTCTTCGAGAATATCCGCCATGCCCGGCATCATATCCATTTGGAATACTTCAACTTCCGCAACGACTCCATAGCCAATGCCTTGTTCAGCCTTCTGGCAGAGAAAGTCAAGGAGGGAGTTGAAGTCCGCGCCATGTTCGATGCCTTCGGCAACTGGTCCAACAACCAACCATTGAAAGAACGCCATCTGAAATCCATCCGCGCCCAAGGCATCGAAATCGTTAAGTTCGATCCTATCACTTTTCCCTGGGTGAATCATGCCATACACCGCGACCATCGGAAAATAGTAGTGATTGACGGAAAGATAGGTTATACCGGCGGCATGAACATTGCCGACTACTACATCAACGGATTACCTAAAATCGGTAAATGGCACGATATGCACATACATCTTGAAGGAGATGCCGTGCGCTATCTGCAAGGCATCTTCCTGACCATGTGGAACCGGGAGACGGGACAACACGTTGGAGGTCCCGCCTATTTTCCGGACACTCCGCAACTGCCCGACAGTATTGCCGAAGAAATAGCCATCGTGGACCGCACGCCACGCGAAACACCACGCTCCATCAGCCATGCCTATGCAGCTTCCATACAAGCCGCACAGAAGAGCATCCGAATCGTGAATCCTTATTTCGTTCCGACCAAATCAATCCGCAAGGCAATCAAGAACGCACTGAAAAAAGGTACTGAAGTGGAAATCATGATACCTGCCGTGTCGGACATAGCCTTTACTCCGGATGCCTCATTCTACATAGCACACAAGCTGATGAAGAAAGGAGCCAAGATATATCTCTTCAACGGCGGCTTCCACCATTCCAAGATAATGATGGTAGACAGCACTTTCTGCACGGTGGGTACTGCCAATCTCAACAGCCGCAGCCTGCGCTATGACTACGAGACAAACGCTTTCATCTTCGACCCCAAGACCACCAATGAGCTGAATGCCATGTTCGAACGGGACGTGCAAAACAGTACGCTACTCACTCCCGAAGTCTGGAAAAAGCGTTCCGGATGGAAGAAATTCGTAGGCTGGGTGGGAAACTTGATGACCCCCTTCCTCTAATTTTTAATTATTAATTATTAATTAATAATTAATTCTCCTACCTTTGCGTTCGGATAAAAACAGAGCATTACATCATGAAACAATATTTAGACCTGCTGAACCGCGTACTGACCGAAGGCGTAGAGAAAAGCGACCGTACGGGTACCGGCACCATCAGCGTATTCGGCCACCAGATGCGTTTCAACATGGATGAAGGCTTCCCCTGCCTTACTACCAAGAAGCTGCATCTGAAATCAATCATATACGAACTGCTATGGTTCCTCCAAGGAGACACCAATGTGAAATATCTTCAGGACAACGGTGTACGCATCTGGAACGAATGGGCGGACGAAAACGGTGACCTGGGACATATCTACGGGTATCAATGGCGCTCCTGGCCGAACTATAAAGGTGGATTCATCGACCAAATCAGCGAAGCTGTAGAAACCATCAAGCACAATCCCGACTCACGCCGGATTATAGTCAGCGCATGGAATGTAGGCGATTTGGACAACATGAACCTCCCTCCCTGCCACGCTTTCTTCCAGTTCTATGTCGCCAACGGACGGCTGAGCCTGCAACTGTACCAGCGTAGTGCGGACATTTTTTTAGGAGTGCCCTTCAACATTGCTTCCTATGCCCTGCTCCTGCAGATGATGGCGCAAGTCACCGGACTGAAAGCCGGAGATTTCATCCATACCTTAGGAGATGCTCACATCTATCTGAACCATTTGGAGCAGGTAAAACTCCAACTATCTCGTGAACCGCGGGATTTGCCGCAGATGAGAATCAATCCGGATGTGAAAAACATCTTCGACTTCAAGTTCGAGGATTTTGAGTTGGTCAACTATAACCCGCATCCGCATATTGCAGGAAAAGTGTCAGTATAAATCCTACAATAAAAAGATAGAAAGAGAAAAGAATTTTACACACATATGATTAGTATTATTGCTGCAGTAGACAGAAAGAGAGGTATCGGCTATCAGAACCGGTTGTTATTCTGGCTTCCCAATGATTTGAAGCGTTTCAAAGCCCTCACCACGGGAAATACCATCATCATGGGCCGAAAGACTTTTGAATCTCTCCCCAAAGGTGCGCTTCCCAACCGCCGCAACGTTGTTCTGTCCACTCAAAAAGATTTGATCTGTCCCGGTACAGAAGTTTTTCCCTCATTGGAAGAAGCACTAAGCAGTTGCCAGCCCGACGAACACGTCTACATCATCGGCGGTGCAAGCGTTTATCGCCAGGCACTCCCCTTTGCAGATACCCTCTGCCTGACCGAAGTGGATGCAGAAGCCCCTCAGGTGGACGCCTACTTTCCCGAAGTCGCTCCGACTGTATGGCAAGAAAAAAGCAGGGAGTCCCATCCCGCAGATGAGAAGCATCCCTGCCCTTATGCATTCGTCGATTATATCCACCGGTAAAATTAATCTTCCTCTTCTTCTACCGTTATAGGCATCTGCCGCTTGATGGCTTCGTGGAAAGAAATCAAGGTTTCCGTACGCGCCAGTCCCAGCGGCTGCAACTTATCATGTATGATGCTCAGCAAATGATGGTTGTTGCGGGCATAAAGCTTTATGAACATATCATACTTGCCCGTTGTAAAATGGCATTCCACAATCTCGGGAATAGCTTCCAATGCTCTCGTTACAGCATCAAAAGAAGCAGGATCCTTTAGATAGATACCGATATAGGCGCATGTTTCATATCCTATCTTCTCCGGATCAATCACATATTCAGAACCTTTCAATATACCTAAGTTTGTCAGCTTTTGAATGCGCTGATGAATGGCTGCTCCCGATACATTACAAGCTCTAGCCACTTCAAGGAAAGGAATGCGTGCATTATCGGCTATAAGTTTTAAAATCTGTTCGTCTAAAGTATCCAACTGATGATGTCCCATTTCAAATTCTAATGATTAATAAATTACTATATCTCCCGCATATCTATACGGCAACATGCAAAGTTAGCTATTTTTTCGCCAATAAAAATACGGTTTATAACTTTTCTTACAAAAAAAAGAATAATACCGCATATCAGGCATTTCAAAGTGCATATGCAAAATTCCATCTCGCACGACCGGAAAATTGCAGATGAGCTTTAAAGATATTATCTTTGTAGTAGCAATAATAATGAACCGTTATGAAAAAGTATTCCTTATTCCTATTATGCCTGATGGCAGCAATATCCTTGCATGCCCAAAGTTTTGCAGATTATTTTGCAGATAAAACCCTGCGTGTCGACTATATCTTTACCGGAAATGCAGCCAAACAAGAGATATGCCTGGACGGATTGTCTTGTCTCCCCTCTTGGGCAGGAAGGAAGCATCATTTATCTGAGTTGCCCCTGCAAGGAAACGGACAAATCATTATGCGAGATGCAGCCAATGGCAGCGTAATCTACAAAACATCCTTTTCTTCGCTCTTCCAGGAGTGGCTGGAAACGGATGAAGCCAAAGCGGTGACCAAAGGATTCGAAAACACCTTTCTCCTTCCCTATCCCCTCCGTCCTGCAGAAATAGAAATAACACTTCTCGACCCGCGTAGAAATGTACGGGCAAGCATGAAACATACGGTCAGTCCCGACGACATCCTGATACATCAGAAAGGTACTGCCCACATCACACCACATAAATATCTGCTGCAAAGCGGCAATACGGCCAAATGCATCGACGTAGCCATCCTTGCAGAAGGATATACTCCCGAAGAGATGCCGGTATTCTACGAAGACGCAGCCATTGCCTGCGAAAGTCTGTTTGCCCACGAACCCTTCCGGTCCATGAAAAAGCACTTCAACATTGTAGCAGTGGCCAGCCCCTCCGAAGACAGCGGAGTAAGCGTACCACGCCTCGGAGAATGGAAACGGACAGCATTCAGCTCTCATTTCAGCACATTCTATTCAGACCGGTATCTGACAACCTCCCGTGTCAAATCCATACACGATGCGCTGGCGGGAATACCGTATGAACACATCATCATCCTTGCCAATACGGAAGAATACGGAGGCGGTGGAATCTATAATTCCTATACCCTTACTACCGCCCACCATCCCATGTTCCGCCCCGTTGTGGTACATGAGTTCGGGCATAGCTTTGGCGGACTGGCCGATGAATACTTCTACGACAATGACGTGATGACAGATACCTATCCACTAGATGTGGAACCCTGGGAACAGAACATCAGCACAAGAATCGATTTCACTTCCAAATGGAAAGATATGCTTGCTCAAGGAACTCCCGTTCCTACTCCCTCTTCTGAAAGTGGAACATATCCCGTAGGCGTATATGAAGGAGCTGGCTATTCTGCCAAAGGCATCTACCGTCCGGCAGACAATTGCCGCATGCGCACCAATGAATACCCTACTTTCTGCCCGGTCTGCCAACGGGCCATCTGCCGCGTCATTGAATTTTATACTGAATAAAAACAAACTAAACTAAAAGAACTTATGATCAGACTTCAACGTATTACAACAGCTGACACAGACTTGTACAGCTACATGGAGAAATTAATGACTCAATCGTTCCCTTCAGAGGAGTACCGGGAACTGGAGGAATTGCGCAAGTATACAGATACCAAAACGCACTTCTATAACAATATCATCTTCCATAACAACACCCCGGTAGGTCTCATCACTTACTGGGATTTCGGACATTTTTACTATATAGAGCATTTTGCCATTGACCCCGCACAGCGTAACGGCGGATATGGAAAGAGCGTACTAAACCATTTATGCCAACTCTTAAAACATCCCATCGTCTTGGAAGTGGAAATACCCGAAGAAGAAATGGCTAAACGCCGCATTAACTTCTATCAACGGCAAGGATTCTCCTTATGGGAAAAGCCCTACCAACAACCACCCTATAAAACAGGCGACAACTACCTGCCTATGCTCATCATGGCCTATGGAGATATAGAATGTGGAAAGGATTTTGACTCTGTAAAGGAACACATCTACCGCGAAGTATATAATGTGAAATCTTAAAAACCCAATATACTTAAAACAATAAAGGTCGTTTCAACAAATGAAACGACCTTTATTATATCATTAAACTAACTTTTACTGACGCGGTTGCGCAGAATAGTTAATCTTCAAAGCATAAGCCTTACGAAGCGCTTCTTTGATATCTGTTACGATACCCATTTTCGTATCTTGGTCAACTTTCAAAGACACTGTCATCTGCGGCTGATCTTCTTCCTTCATACTGGCACGTTCACCAATAATGTAATCTTGAATTTCAGCAACTTCAGCATAGCTGTCGTTCAACTGGATACGGCTCTCATTACCTAACTTCTTACGAAATTCGGCAGTAGGTTTTCCTACATAGATAAACGTAACCAAAGACTTCTTTTCAAGTTTCTCCAATTCTGTAGCTTGCGGAACCTTAAACTCAACCTTCAATGTTACCTCACGCATCGTTGTTACAATCATGAAGAAGAACAACAAGGTGAAGATAAGGTCAGGCAGAGAAGAAGTGTTCAACGCCGGCATTCCACGTTTACCAGTCTTATTAAATTTTCCCATTACTTCTTTTCTCCGTACTTTTTAGGTTCTGCCTCAGAAATCTTCTGAGAATAAATTTCACGAATTGCATCTTGTTGTTCTTGATCCAACTCCATATAATTCTTCTGCCACTTTTCCTGAGCCAATTCATCACGCAACTCGTTATAAGCTGCTACCAACTCATTCTGTACAGACATATATGCTTTGTATGAAGAACCACGGTCACAACGCAAAGAAATCACATGGCCTTCCGTCACTTGTACTGTACCGAAGAAAGGAACATTCTTAGAAATCTTTTCCGGTTTTGTATCTTCGTTATACGGATTGGCAATAAATTCTTTTGCTTTTGCACGCAATTGGTCAACAGTAATATAATCATTCCCGCACATTAACTGGTCCTGCATGTTCAAGAAGACTTGCAATACGTTGCGTTCCTTCTTCTTTGCATCGTCCAACTTCTGGTCCTTTTCCGGTGGAGGCGGCAAACGTCTTGCCAAACCACGGTCGGTATCCATAGATGTTGTAATCAAGAAGAAAATCAGCAACAAGAAAGCGATGTCCGCAGTAGAACTTGAGTTAATTTCAGGAACTTCTCTTTTCTTTTTAGCCATTGTAATTATATCTTTAAATTGAGTTACCTCAATTGATTATGATAATTTTTTCTTAATGCTACTAAAAATGATTGCCAAGACTGTACCAGCAAACAAGATATAGATAGAATAAAGGAACATGTCAGTAAGCTTCAACCAGAAAGGTACGTTCTCAGTTCCGCTATAACCCGGAATAACAAGTGGTTCTTCACTACCCATAGTCCAAGAAATAACAACAACTGCAACCAATATAACCAAACCAATCAAAGATTTCAACGCTGCTCCCGGATTGTCTTTCAGTGCAGCTCCAAATTGGAACAAAACACCAACCACGGTAGCAATAATAGCTACAAAGAACAGAATGTACATCAAATAAATCAATGCGTCTGTATGAGCCGGTTGCCACATTTCTGCGTCAACGCTTGCCAACACTGCATCGCCCTGAGCATCTCCACCGAAGAAGAACATGCCCAACACTACCAAGATGATAGCGAACATGACATACAGTGCATAGTATGATACTTTATATGATAACTTAGCCATCTTAATTATTTTTTGTATTTCAAGTCATATTTGATAACCATATCCAACAGAGAGATAGAAGAATCTTCCATTTCGCTGGTCAAAGCTTCAATCTTAGCCAGGATGTAGTTATAGAATACCTGCAGAATCAAGGCAACGATCAAACCGAAGATAGTTGTAATCAAGGCAACCTTCATACCACCTGCTACAACCGTCGGAGAGATATCACCTACCTGCTGGATCTTATCAAATGCCTGCACCATACCGATTACAGTACCCAAGAATCCCAAAGACGGAGCCATAGCGATGAACAGTGTAATCCAAGAGCAACCTTTTTCCAGGTAACCAGCTTGTACACCACCGTAAGAAACTACTGACTTTTCTACTACGTCGATACCTTGGTCAATTCTCATCAGACCTTGATAGTAGATAGAAGCGATAGGACCTCTAGTGTTACGTGCGATGTCTTTAGCAGCTTCAACGTCACCTTTTTCCAAAGCAGCTTCAATAGCAGCCAAGAATTTCTTTGTGTTGATTTCAGCCAAGCTCAAATAAATGATACGTTCAATACAAAATGCAAGACCGATAACCAATGCGATAGCTACCAAACTCATGAAAGATGCAGTACCTTCAATAAACTTAGTTTTGAGTTCTTTGTGGATACCACCTTCTGCAGCTTCCATTGCGGCAGGAGCAGCAGCGTCAGCAGCAGGTGCTACAGCTGCTTGTTCAGTTTGTTCAGCTGCAGGAGCATCTTGAGCCTGAGCAAGTTGAGTTGAGCCAAATGTTAAGACTCCCATCACAGCAACAATTGCAAATAACTTTTTCATTGTGTGTCTAATTTTTAAGATTAATTAATTAATTTATTTATTATAATTTGTTGTTTTATCTCCATTTTATCACACTGCGGAGAGACGGGGATTCGAACCCCGGATACCCTTTAGGGGTATACACGCTTTCCAGGCGTGCCTCTTCAACCACTCGAGCATCTCTCCAATAGACGCCTTTTCTGAAATCGGGTGCAAATTACAAAAAAAATGCGAACCACCAGCGTTTTCAGCTACAAATGTATTCTTTTTTTTGTTGTTCTGCCTCATTCTCCCCGTTTTATATTAAATAAAATCTCAAAATTAATAAACTTTAAAATCTTAAAGAACTTATTTGAGCATTCCGAACACTTTTAAAGCGTTATCAGAAGTAACCTGGGCCACCTTTTCAGGAGAGTTCCCATAGATTCCGGCCACCTTTACCAAAGTATCCTTAACATATGCGCTTTCGTTCCTCTTGCCTCGATTGGGAACCGGAGTCAGATAAGGGGAATCGGTTTCCAGCACGATGCGTTCCAAAGGAATATTCTTCAAGACTTCGGGTAAAGTTGATTTCTTGAAAGTCACCACACCATTTATTCCTATCATGAAATCCGCAAATTCCATAATCCTGCAGGCCTCTTCCGAGGTTCCCGTAAAACTATGGAAAATTCCTTTCAAAGGAGTCTGCTGATAGGGTTTCAACACATTATATATATGGTCGAACGCTTCCCTACAATGCAGCACTACCGGCAAACCGTATTCCAAAGCCCACTCAATCTGCTTGTCCAACACCCTTTGCTGCTCTCTAAGAAAAGTCTTATCCCAATACAAGTCCATACCAATCTCGCCAACCGCAACAAATTCATTCGGTGAAGCCAGCTCCCGGGCCACTATTTCCAACTCCTTTTCATAATCCGCATCCACAGAGGTAGGGTGCAATCCAATCATCGGATAGCAATACCCTTTATATTCACGGCACACCCGAAGCATAGGTCCTATGGTGGTACTATCGATATTGGGCATAAAAATATGCGTGACTCCTGCCTCACGGGCACGAGCCATCACTTGAGGCAAATCCTCTGCAAACTCTTCTAAAAAAAGATGGGAATGTGAATCAATCAATCTCATTCTTCAACTTACTCTTTGCGTTTCTCACCGGTACGGTAATAATAGATTATTCCATAATCACGGCATAAATCCAAACGTTTCTCATTGGGAGTGACCTCCTCGAATTTCTTTTCAACCTGGTTCCATATATCCAAAATCAAACCATCCGCCTCTGCACGCATCGAAGCCAAGGTGTCCAAACTGCGGGCTGTCAAAGATTGAAGATTCTTTTGCTTCTCATAACTATCCATGAAAATATCATAATGCACCCTCACTTTTGCAATCGTAGGGTTATAAATGGGAATTCCTCCCTGGGATATACGTTTGTTTTCCCCATCCACGATTTTACGCCCCCACTCTGCCAAGGCAGGCTCTGTCGATAAATCAGGCACATTATTGTTGCTTGTGTCCAAACCGTAATATTCCTTATGAGCAATACGCACTTCAGAACGGATGACAGCTAAATTCAACACCTGGATAAAATGAGAAATATACAGACGGGCAGTCTTTACATTAGCCTGATGCTTACGTCCCGCCCGAGCCTGCCGCTCAAAACAGTCGGCATAATAAGCTTGCGCAGCTTCAAACTTTGTAAGAAAATTCCGCGCATCAGTCAACGCCTTCAAAGATACGGCCAAATCATACACATTACATATATCACCCTTGACGACCACTGCTTTCAGCGCCCGTATTCTCGCTTGATCTGTATTAGGCAATCTTCTATAAGGCATTTTCTCCCGGATTTAAAGTTATACTTCCCGATGCATCAGGTTAGCCATCAGGTTCTTCAATTCCTCTTTCTTTTCATCTGCCACCTTCACCGCCAACAGACTTTCCATTGCGCGTTCACAATACTCTTCCATCTTTTTCTCACACAGTTCCTTGACGCCAATCCGGTTATACAGTTCCGTCACCGCAGCAACTTTCTCCTCCGGGTTGAATGCAACAGCATCCACCCAAGCATTCAAGCGGGTCAACTGCTCCTCATCCGCATGTTCAAAAGCCTTTATCAGCATGTAGGTCTTTTTATTGCACAGAATATCACCTCCAATATTCTTTCCAAAGACGGCAGCATCGCCATAAACATCCAGGAAATCATCTTTCAACTGAAAAGCGACACCCAAGTTCATGCCAAAATCATACAACTGCTCCGCATCTTCAGAAGAAGCCCCTCCCAAAAGAGCGCCAATCTTCAAGCTTGCAGCCAACAATACCGAAGTTTTCAGACGAATCATTTCCAGATACTCCTCTGCCTTCACATCCTTCCGATGTTCAAACTCCATATCCAGCTGCTGTCCTTCACAGATTTCCAGTGCAGTCAGGCTAAATATATCCATCACCTCTTTCAGGTGTTCAACCGGGCATTGAGCCATAAACTGATAAGCTAATACAAGCATTGCATCCCCCGAAAGGATGGCAGCATTGTCATCCCAAACTTTATGTACCGTCTCCTTACCACGGCGACGGTCTGCACGGTCCATCAAGTCGTCATGCAAAAGAGTATAATTATGATACACTTCAATCCCCGTTGCAGGGTTAAAAATACGGGTAATATCCTCCTGATACAGATTGTAGGCCATCAACATCAATACCGGACGGATTCTTTTTCCGCCCATGGACAACACATAGGTAACGGGAGCATATAAACCTTGAGGAGTACGGGTAAACTGCAATTCTGCAATATGAGAATTTATTCTTTCTAAAAGCTCGGAAGCTGTAAACATGGCATTTTCAGAATTTAGGGAATAGCGGATAATGAAAAGAGGCTGCATTCCGGCAGCCTCTCCCACTTATAGATATTTTATTACTGCAATCTAAACATTACAGGCACGGTATACTTAACACGAACGGGTTTACCACGCTGCATACCGGGTTTCCACTTCGGCATGCCCATAATCACGCGGACAGCTTCTTTGTCCAAATACGGGTCAACGCCTCTCAGAACTTTAGCATCTACGATACTACCGTCCTTATTAACCACGAACTGTACAGTTACACGGCCTTGAGTTCCGTTTTCCTGTGCAATAGTAGGATATTTAATATTCTTGCTCAAATACTGCATCAAACCAGCCATACCACCATTCGGGAACTCAGGCATCTGTTCTACCACCTCGAAAATAGTCTGTTCTTCCGGTTCTTCCTCTTCCACTGCTACGGGAACATATTTGATTTCCACTGCCTGGTTCAATTCTTCAGAAGATACAATGGCCGTTTCTTCCACGTCAGCATCGTCTTCAACGATAGTCAACGTCTCTGCAATTGAAGGGGCTTCGGGAGGCGGAGGAGTAACCTGCTCCGGCTGTTCTGTAATAGGGATGATTTCCTCTTCAAAAAATACGTCGGTAATAGCCTGGCTCGTGTCAATCTTGATGTCACGCTTTGTCCACTCGAACGCAACAAACATGAAAGCGAGCACGATTACATAACCGACAAGCAGCCAAGTCGACTTCTTACTCTCCAGGTCTGCCTTAGGTGATTTCTTAATTTCCATAATTTATAATATAATTTTAGTGTTTCTCATTTGGGGCAAATATAGCACTTTTCCCAAGAATGTTCACGCTCTGCTGTTTTTTTTTACACAATAGGCGCTCCATTTTCATTTTTTTAATCCTTCAAAAACCTCCATGTGCTTTTGTGCCACAAATGTAACGAGATATTTTAAAAATACCGTATCTTTGGCAAGAATTTTAAATGAAATATTGAAATTTTCTGTTTTGCAGGTGTTATACCTATATAACTATAGCATAAAAGTCATGAAAAAGATAACAATAGCAATCGACGGTTTTTCCTCTTGCGGGAAAAGCACTATGGCCAAAGACCTCGCCCGCGAAATCGGTTACATATATATAGATAGTGGTGCCATGTATCGGGCAGTAACATTATATAGTATAGAGAATGGTATTTTCCAGGGTGACCGCATAGATGCCGAAAAACTGAAAAGTCTAATAAAGGATATACATATTTCTTTCCGCCTGAACCCCGAAACCGGACGCCCAGATACCTACCTGAACGGAGTAAATGTAGAAAACAAAATCCGTACCATGGAAGTATCTTCACGTGTCAGCCCCATTGCAACATTGGATTTCGTACGCGAAGCTATGGTAGCACAGCAACAAGAGATGGGCAAGGCCAAGGGTATCGTTATGGATGGGCGCGACATCGGCACTACCGTTTTTCCGGATGCCGAGCTGAAAATTTTTGTAACCGCCACCCCCGAGATACGGGCACAACGCCGCTATGACGAACTAAAGGCCAAAAGGGAAGAAGCCAGTTTTGACGAAATTCTGGAAAATGTGAAACAACGGGACTATATTGACCAAAACCGGGATGTAAGTCCGCTGCGCAAAGCTTCTGACGCTTTATTGTTGGACAACAGCCACCTGAGCATTTCCCAACAAAAGGAATGGCTGGCGGAACAATTCGAACGGGTTATAAAGGAGAAGAACTGAACCGGATATGGCAAAAGTAGAAATAGACGAAGGCTCCGGCTTCTGTTTCGGAGTTGTCACCGCAATAAACAAGGCAGAAGAGGAACTGGCGAAAGGAGGAACCCTCTATTGTCTGGGAGACATCGTGCACAACAGCCGTGAAGTGGAACGCCTGAAGGCAATGGGGCTGATTACCATCAACCATGAGGAATTCAACCACCTCCACAACGCCAAAGTGCTGCTGCGTGCTCATGGAGAGCCCCCTGAAACTTATGACATTGCCCGCCGCAACAATATAGAAATCATTGACGCAACCTGCCCGGTCGTACTCCGCCTGCAAAAGAAGATTAAGCAAGAGTACGTCCAGGAAGACAACCGCGACAAGCAAATTGTCATCTATGGCAAAAATGGACACGCCGAAGTACTGGGTCTGGTAGGACAAACCACCGGAAAGGCCATCGTCATCGAAAAGCAGGAAGAGGCAAGGAAACTGGATTTCAGCAAAGACATCCGTCTCTACTCCCAGACCACAAAGTCTCTGGACGGATTTCAAAACATTGTGAAATACATAGAGGGACATATCTCACCGAAAGTCACTTTCGAGTCCTATGACACTATCTGCCGACAAGTGGCAAACCGGATACCTAATATCCGGAAATTTGCAGCTTCCCATGATTTAATATTCTTTGTCAGCGGCAAAAAAAGCTCTAACGGCAAGATGCTGTTCAGTGAGTGTAAAAAAGTCAATGCCAATTCACATTTGATAGACAGTGCCGAAGAAATAGATAGTTCTCTGTTAGCCGGTGCCAATTCCATCGGTGTCTGCGGAGCCACTTCCACCCCCAAATGGCTGATGGAAGAAATTTCAGAAGCCATAAAGTCAAAACTTAAATAACAGTTTGTCATCCTTTTGGAACAGCAAATTAACGTAATTTATTAGTCACCGCCTCAGCTTTTTACTATCTTTGCGGCATGAAAAAATAGTCCAAATCTATTTTTCATCATGATTATTAATACTAAACAAAAAGATTGTTATGGGAACAGTTAAGTGCATTGGTATCTTGACATCAGGAGGTGATGCTCCGGGAATGAACGCAGCCATACGTGCCGTGACACGTTCGGCTATTTACAACGGACTTTCAGTTAAAGGTATATATAGAGGTTACAAAGGTCTGGTAACCGGCGAAATCAAAGAATTCAAAAGCCAAAATGTCAGCAACATCATCCAGCTGGGTGGTACAATCCTGAAGACAGCCCGCTGCAAAGAGTTCACGACTCCCGAGGGCCGCCAGATTGCTTACGACAACATGAAGAAAGAAGGCATTGACGCCTTAGTGATTATCGGAGGCGACGGTTCGCTGACCGGTGCTCGTATCTTTGCACAAGAGTTTGACGTGCCTTGTATCGGGCTGCCGGGAACTATCGACAATGACCTTTATGGAACAGATACCACTATCGGCTACGACACCGCGCTGAACACGATCCTGGATGCTGTGGACAAAATCCGTGATACAGCCACTTCCCATGAGCGCTTGTTTTTCGTAGAAGTCATGGGACGCGATGCCGGTTTCCTCGCTCTGAACGGCGCCATCGCCTCCGGAGCAGAAGCAGCCATTATCCCGGAATTCAGTACGGAAGTGGACCAACTGGAAGAATTCATCAAGAACGGTTTCCGGAAATCCAAGAACAGCAGTATCGTACTGGTAGCCGAGAGTGAACTGACCGGCGGTGCAATGCACTATGCAGAGCGTGTAAAGAACGAATACCCCCAATATGACGTACGCGTAACCATCCTCGGTCACTTGCAACGCGGTGGTAGCCCTACGGCACACGACCGTATCCTTGCCAGCCGTCTGGGCGCAGCCGCCATCGACGCCATCATGGAAGGACAGCGCAATGTCATGATAGGCATTGACCACGATGAAGTGGTATACGTTCCCTTCACGAAGGCCATCAAGAATGACAAACCCATCAAGAAAGACCTTGTAAATGTATTGAGAGAACTGTCTATCTAATGACAGACTGTTCAGATACCCCATAAACAGAGAAGGCGACATATGCGCCTTCTCTGTTTTTTACAACCATTTTTTCACTATACTTTCCGTCCTCTCCCACAGTTCTTCCATCTGTACATGCCGGGTGTACTTCTCCGAAAGAGACTTGGGACGGCAACTGGCATTCAATGTCCCCGTACGTTTACCGGCATCCTCATCCAGCAATAAGCCGACAGCCGTTGCAGCTCCCTTACGGGGAGTACGGATAAAAGGCCTGAAAAGTATATCTGTCAGCGGGTCAAACCACATATGCATGGTGATGATATTGGTAGACACAATCCCCGGGTCAGCCGCATTCACAACAATACCTTTGTGTTTGACGCGACTGGCCAAGTCGATGGTGAACAGAGTCAATGCCAGCTTCGTGTTGCTATATATAGGAATGCGCCAAAAGCCACCCTTCCTTCCCCGGAGGAAAAAATCCGGAAAGTCAAGATGACCGATGGCATACGTACAAGATACCATATTCACAATACGGCTCCCCTCTCCCATCAATGGCAGCAGCTTGCGGGTCAGCAGGTAAGGCCCTACATAATTGACACTCACCGTCCGTTCCAGTCCGTCTTCGGTAATGCGGCGTTCCGTTTCCATGGTTCCGGCATTGTTCATCAGCAACGCCAACGGCTCTCCCCGCTTCAACAGATGCTCTGCAAATGCGGCCACTGAAGCCAGAGATGCCAAATCAATGGGAGCAGTCTCAATACGCGGATTACCGGTTTCACGCATCAGCAGTTGCCGCTTGGGTTCGGCAGCTTGGGGGTCACGGCATGCCATGATGACCTGATAGCCGGCAGTTGCCACTGCGCGGGTAATTTCCATGCCCATGCCACCGTCTGCCCCGGTTATAACAGCTAAATTCACTTTAATAATTAAAAATTGAAAATTAAAAACTAAAAATCAGCCTTTCGCTTCGATTTTCTCTATCTCCCTTTTCAGACAAGGTGGAAGCTCCTCCTTCAAATGCTGATGGCATGCCATCTCGATGGAATACATCCGGGCAATGCAATAATTACTATGCCGGCAGTTGCAACGTGCATTCTCTTCGGCACGCATGCGGTTGACAAACCCCGGCTCATTGAGCAGAGCGCGTGCCATTTGCACAGCCTCGAAGCCGTCATCCAGCACCTCATCTATCTTGTCCCTGGAAACCAGGCCACCCACATAAACCAACGGTATCTTCAAGGCGGCACGGAATTTCAAGGCATCTTCCAGGAAATAAGCTTCCTTAAACGGTACGCTCGGTATCATCCATTTGCCTACCATGCGTACACCGTATTTCAACCACCAGCAGGTCATGTAATGCGTCATGCTGCGGATAGGCATTTCGCCCCGCATGACATACATCGGCGCCTTACTGACGAACCCACCGCTCAAGACCAGCGCATGTGCTCCCGACTGCTCCAGCCTCCGGGCCACCTGCATCGTCTCGTCCAGCTCCATCCCTCCACGGAAACCGTCGCGCATGTTCATCTTCACCAGCACAGCCATATCACTGCCGGCAGCCTTCATCACTTCTTCCATCACCATATCCATAAAACGCATACGGTTCTGCAACGAGCCTCCGAACTCGTCTTTCCGATGGTTGGTGGACGGGGACAAGAACTGGCTGATGAGATAGCCATGCCCTGCATGAATCTCTACAGAATCAAATCCGGCCTCCCGTGCCAGATTCACCGAACGTCCATAAGCACGCGCCATCTCCGGCAGCTCATCGGCACGCAGTCCACGCACAAAGGTAGGAGAGTAAAGATTGAAACCGGAAGATGCGCCGACGGGCATACAACCGCAAATGCTCTTATGGGACATATTGCCACAGTGTCCCAACTGGATGCCTGCCGCAGCCCCCTCCGCATGTATGGCATCAGTCAGCCTACGGAGTCCGGGGATAATCTCAGGACGCATCCACAACTGGCGGTCAAAAGACAAACCGCTCTGAGTAACTGCCGCATAGGCAACAGTAGTCATACCTATACCTCCCGCCGCTACCGACCGATGATAGTCGAGCAACATGTCCGACGGAGCGTTTCCGGGACACATGCTCTCGAAAGCAGCCGAACGGATGGTACGGTTACGCAAGGTCAACGGTCCGAAAGTGACGGGGGTGAATAACTTGGATTCCATCGTTATGAGTTATGAGTTATGAGTTATAAGTTATGAATTATTCATTTTCCATTTTCAACTCTCCATTTTCCATTAATAAAGAAATGGAATGATGCGTTTGCGCTTTCCTACCGCCTCATCACCAAACTCCTCCCGATAACGGCGGTGAATGGCATCGGCACGGGGAACAAGGTTGGCAAACGTCCACCAGACGAACACCCAGGCGGCGGGAGAAGCTGTGAGTATGGCAAACCCCGTCCATTCCACCAGTTCACCGAAGTAATTGGCAGAAGTGACGTATCGGTAAAGCCCTTTTCCGGGAAGATAATGCTTCGTATCACCTGGCCTGCGCAGATGACGTATCACATAGTCGGAATGCAAATTGACGAACATACCTGCAAAAAACAGAATGATTCCCAACAAGGCATGAGGTTTCAGCAAATAGGCCCAGCCATCGGCATACAAGCCTTCGGGAGCGAAATAGAACAAACCGCCCGCCTGCATCATCCCGTTCAAAAGGTTGAAGACGATACCCATCGCCATAATAGCTACCGGCATCCGGCTTTTACCTTTCAGCAGGAACGGAAAAATAAAGGCCCGCTGAAGATAGTGCAACTGAAACAGCAGGAAGAAGAAATATACCGGCACGGCAAATCCCGCTCCACTCTTCCCCCACAACCCAAACATGACGATGAATACCGGCGCTTCCATAAGCACCCACGCCAGTTTATTATTGATGGAGATTCCCCACGAGGCAGTACGGAACATGCCATAACCCGCTTTGACAAAATAGAGTGCAATAAAGACAACCAATGCCACAGCACTCATTACCCACAGAAATATCTGAAAAGTTTCCTGATTCATAGTTCTTTATTTATGCGAAGCAAAGATAAAGAAAACTCACAACAAACAAATCGTTTTCCCCGGATAATTGTTTTTTCATGCAAAAACCAGTGTTTTTTACTGAGAAGATTAAGCAGTAGAGATACGAAAATCTAATCGTTCCATCATGGAGTAAATTTCATTCCACCATGGAGAAAAAACCGTTCCACCATGGTGGAACGATTTTTTCCCCGTGATGGAACGATTTAAAAGATACAAGTCTAATCCTTACCGTTTCTTAATGGGCACATAAGCCACCTCATCCAAAACATTCTTATAGGCAGGACGGATAATACGCTTGCCTTCGAAATTCAATTCTTCATTGCGATGTGCACACCAACCGACAATACGTGCCATGGCAAACAAAGGCGTGAAGATTTCCTGCGGCAGCCCAATCATCTCGTAGACAAAGCCCGAATAGAAATCCACATTACTCGAAACCGTCTTGCCATTATTCTTCACACGGCCAAACACATCAATGGCGCGCTCCTCGAGCAGTTCAAGGAAAGCGAACTCGCGTTCTTTCCCTTTTTCGCGGGCAAGGTCGCGGGCAAGCTCTTTCAGCAGAATGGCGCGCGGGTCGGAAATGGTATAGACGGCATGTCCGATACCATATATCAAGCCGGTCTTGTTATAGGCTTCCTTGTTGAGCATGCGGGTGAAGTAAGTATCAATCTCATCCACATTCGTCCAGTCCTGAATGTTTTCCTGCAGATGGTGGAACATATCGGCAACCTGGATATTGGCACCTCCATGAAGCGGCCCTTTCAAGGAACCGATACCTGCCGCTATCGAAGAGTAAGTATCCGTCCCGGTAGAAGAAGTGACACGTACGGTAAAAGTGGAGTTGTTACCACCACCGTGCTCGGCCTGAAGAACCAGCAGCAGGTCGAGCGTGCGGGCATCCAGCTCCGTGTAGTCCTTCTTCAGCATATAGAGGAAATTCTCGGCAATGGAAAGGTTTTCCTGCGGATGGCGGATATGCAGTGAACGGCCATGGGTGGCATGGCGAAGCATGTTATAGGCATACGCAATGATGGTTGGGAATTTCGAAATAAGCTCAATGCTCTGCCGCATCAGATTATCGCGGGAAGTGTCATCGGCATCCGGGTCAAAACGATACATCTCGAGCACGCTGCGCGCCAGGATGTTCATAATGTTGTTTCCTTCAAGTTCAATGATATTCATCTTGGTCTTCTGCTCCAGCGGCATGTTATCGTTGATGAGTTCACGGAAAGAAGAGAGTTCTTCCTTGTCGGGCAGGCGGCCGGAAAGCAGCAAGTAGGCAATTTCCTCAAAACCGAAACGCTTCTCTTTGATGATGGCGTGTGCCAAGTCATCCACATCATAACCGCGGTAGAACAATTTGCCGGGAATAGGCTTCAGCCCTCCACCGGGGATGCGTTCATAGCCAACCACATTGCCTATTTTGGTCAACCCCACCAAGACTCCCGTGCCGTCCTCATTACGCAAACCGCGCTTCACATCAAACTTCCTGAACAGTTCATTCTCAATCCGGGTAGCTTCCTTCAAATCTTCGGAAAGCTTGTAAATCAGATACTCCTTCTTCATAATCGTTTCGTTTTATTCGTTATTCCCATTTTCTATTCTCCTTACAATCTCCCGGGTGAAAGCCGAAGTGGACAGCGAGACGCCACCCGGCATAAAACGGGCCAAGTCGGCAGTAGCACGGGCTTCTGTGAAACTTTGCTCCAAGGCGTTCTCTATAAGAGAGGCTGCTTCCTTCCAACCCAGATATTCAAGCATCATCACAGCGGAAAGGATGATGGAACAGGGATTCACAATGTCTTTCCCGGCAATGTTCGGAGCCGTCCCGTGAGTAGCCTCAAAAATGGCATGCCCCGTTTTATAGTTGATATTCGCACCCGGTGCAATGCCGATGCCGCCTACCATGGCAGCCAGTTGGTCGGACACATAATCGCCGTTCAGATTCAACGTGGCAATCACGGAATATTCTTCGGGGATAAGCAACGTGTTCTGCAAGAATGCATCGGCAATGCAGTCCTTGATGACCAGACGCCCTTCTGCCAGCTCTTTACCAAACTCACGTTCTGCCAGTTCGTACCCCCACTTCTTGAAGCCGCCTTCCGTAAATTTCATGATGTTTCCTTTGTGTACCAAGGTCACGGAAGGCATATGATGCTCAAGCGCGTATTGGCAGGCGGCACGCACCAAGCGCTCTGTTCCTTCTCTTGAAACGGACTTCACGCCAAACGAGGAGGTTTCGGGAAAACGGACTTTTGTCACTCCCATGTCATCATGGAGAAAACGATAGAACTTTTCAGCCTCCGGAGTTCCGGCTTCCCATTCGATGCCTGCATAAATATCCTCGGTATTCTCACGGAATACGTACATATCCACCTTCTGCGGCTCTTTGAGTGGAGAAACAATGCCCTTATACCAACGTACCGGACGTTGGCAGACATACAAATCAAGCGTCTGACGCAAGGCTACGTTCAAGGAACGGATACCTCTGCCGACGGGAGTTGTCAAAGGACCTTTGATGCCCACCTTATAGGTGCGGAAGGCTTCCATGGTTTCGTCCGGCAACCAGGAACCGGTTTCGTGAAAGGCACGTTCTCCTGCCAGCACTTCTTTCCATTCAATGCCACGCCGGTCACCATAGGATTTCTTGACAGCGGCATTCACGACAGCCTGCATGGATGGGGTCACTTCTGCTCCCACCCCATCGCCGGTAATAAAAGGTACAGTAATTTTTTCCATATTCTATCTTGCATTAAGTGCAGAACCGGCCCGGAACCAAGCGATCTGCTGTTCGTTATACGTATGTTGTACTTCAAAACTTTCTTTACTCCCGTCCTCGTGATGAAGAACCACCTTCAAAGTGCGTCCCGGAGCAAAATCTTTCAACCCCATGACAGAAATCAAGTCGCGTTCCCGAATCTTGTCATAATCGGCCTTATCCGTAAAGGTCAGCGCCAACATGCCTTGTTTCTTTAAATTCGTCTCATGGATACGGGCAAAGCTTTTCGCCAAAATGGCGCGTACATTCAGGAAGCGTGGTTCCATGGCAGCATGCTCACGGCTGGAACCTTCACCATAATTCTCTTCGGCAACGACAATGGAAGGGATGCCTTCTGATTTATACAGCTTCGCAGTGCCTGACACTGTTCCATAGGTATTGGTGGAGCGGTTCCAAACCTTGTTCGTCTCTCCATTGAAAGCATTGACAGCCCCCATCAGCATATTGTCCGAAATATTCTCCAAATGTCCCCGGAAACGGAGCCATGGCCCCGCCATAGAGATGTGGTCGGTGGTACATTTCCCTTGCACTTTAATCAATAAAGGCATATTCAGCAAGTCCATGCCATCCCAGGCAGGGAAGGGAGTCAGCAGTTGCAAGCGCTGTGAATGAGGATTGACCGTAATTTCCGTCTGTCCTTTGCCTGGAGCAATGTATCCTTCCTTTCCTCCTATAAACCCGTGTGCCGGCAGTTCTTCACCGACCGGTTCGGACAGTTTCACAACCTCTCCTTTGGCATTGACCAGCGTATCCCTCAACGGGTCGAAACAAAGGTCACCGGCAATGGTCAGCGCCATCGTTATCTCCGGGGAAGCGACGTAAGCAAAAGTGTTGGGATTTCCATCGGCACGTTTGGCAAAATTACGGTTAAAAGAGGTGACGATGGAATTTTTTCGTTCAGGGTCATCAGTATGGCGCTTCCACTGGCCAATACAAGGTCCGCAGGCATTCGCCATTATCGTTGCGCCAATATCTTCGAAAGCGGCAATCATGCCGTCGCGTTCAGCAGTGGCACGTATCTGCTCCGAACCGGGGTTGACAATCAGCGAGGAAGCAACCTTCAAATTCTTTTCCTTTACCTGCCGGGCAAGGGAGGCTGCGCGGCTCAAATCCTGATAGGACGAATTGGTACACGACCCTATCAGGCCGACTTCCATCCGGCGGGGATAGTTATTGGTTATCACTACCTCGGCAAATTTCGATATCGGTGTTGCTGCATCCGGCGTAAAGGGCCCGTTGATATACGGTTCCAACAGCGAGAGGTCTATTTCAATGATGCGGTCGTAATATTTTTCCGGATTTGCCAGCACTTCGTCGTCGGCGCGAAGGTCGGCAGCTACGGAAGCAGCCATTTTTGCCACTTCTTCACGTCCGGTAGCCTTCAAATAAGTACCCATGCGCTCATCGTAAGGGAAAAGGGAGGTAGTCGCCCCCACCTCTGCCCCCATATTGCAGATGGTAGCCTTTCCAGTGGCAGACAATGAAGCGGTTCCCGGTCCAAAATATTCAATGATGGCATTGGTTCCCCCTTTTACAGTAAGAATACCCGCCAACTTCAGAATAACATCTTTGGGAGCTACCCAGCCACTCAATTTACCCTTCAAGTGTACGCCTATCAGACGCGGCATTTTCAATTCCCATTCCATGCCAGTCATCACATCCACCGCATCGGCACCACCCACACCAATGGCCACCATGCCCAAACCTCCGGCATTGGGCGTATGAGAGTCCGTGCCTACCATCATTCCACCCGGAAATGCGTAGTTCTCCAATACCACCTGGTGAATAATGCCTGCTCCCGGCTGCCAAAAACCTATGCCATAGCGGGAAGAAACATCACGGAGAAAATTATAGACCTCCTCGTTGGTCTTCGTAGCAGTCGCAACATCTTCTTTTGCACCTTTATATGCTTGAATCAAATGGTCACAGTGCACAGTGGAAGGCACGGCAACCTGCTCACGGCCTGCATTCATAAATTGCAATAAGGCCATTTGAGCCGTTGCATCCTGCATGGCCACACGGTCGGGACGGAAATTCACATAGTCTTCTCCCCGTCTGTAGTTCTTCACTTTATCCCCATCATACAAATGAGCATACAAAATTTTCTCTGCTAAAGTCATCGGACGCCGCAGTACGTTCCGTACGCGTTCTATCTTCTCCGAATAAGCGGCATAAAACGTTTTGAGCATCGTTAAATCATATACCATAACCACTATTTTTTAGTTTTTCATTATTGTAAAGATTACAAATTAATATCATAAACAAATAAAAAGGCTGAATAGTTTAACAAAATAAAGCATTTTTTCCGTCGGAAGCGAAGAATGATTACCTTTGCAACCATGAAGGAACAAGATTCAAATAGTCCTATTATTCACCTCCAACAGCAGCAACTTTTGCTGCGCATGGAATACGAATACGAAAAAGAGGAATTCAAACGCCAAACCGAAAACATGGGGGTTGCCCGGAAAGTGAAACGGGGACTTTGCTGGTATCCTGCCACTCCGGGACGAAGTTACTATAATTCACTGAATCAATTAGTAATAGAAATTACACACACAGAAAATACCGATATAGAACATAATTTTGAGTTCGGCCGTCCCGTATGTTTTTTCCGCCAGTCTGCCGATGGAAAAATAACCTATATGAACTTCACCGCTACCGTAAGCTATGCCGACGAGACACGGATGGTAGCGATAATGCCCGGAGCCGGTGCCGTTATGGAAGTGCAGGAAACGGACAACCTCGGCGTGCAACTTTATTTCGACGAAACATCCTATCGGACCATGTTCGAAGCCTTGGAAGATACGTTACGCTCCAAAGGCAACCGCCTGGCCGAATTGCGGGACATATTGCTGGGAACCTCGAAAGCCGGTTTCCGAGAGCTCTACCCCGTACGGTTTCCCTGGCTGAACTCCACGCAGGAGACAGCTGTAAACAAAGTGCTGTGTGCCCGCGACGTGGCCATTGTACATGGTCCTCCGGGAACCGGAAAAACGACCACCTTAGTGGAAGCCATCTATGAAACCCTGCATCGGGAACCGCAGGTACTGGTATGTGCCCAAAGCAATACTGCCGTCGACTGGATTTCGGAAAAACTTGTGGACCGTGGCGTCAATGTCCTGCGTATCGGCAATCCGACCCGTGTCAACGACAAGATGCTTTCCTTTACCTACGAGCGTCGTTTCGAGAACCATCCGCTTTATCCGGAACTGTGGAGCATCCGGAAAAATCTCCGTGAACTGGGCAGCCGTGCCCGCCGTGGCAGCTATGACGAACGCGAAGGAGTACGCAGCCGTATGAGCCGCCTGCGCGACCGCGCCACCGCATTGGAAATACAAATCAATTCAGAGCTTTTTGATGGGGCACATGTCATAGCCTCCACGCTGGTAAGCAGCAATCACCGGCTGCTGAACGGACGCCGTTTCGGCACCCTTTTCATTGATGAAGCAGCCCAGGCCTTAGAGGCTGCCTGCTGGATAGCTATCCGAAAAGCAGACCGCGTGGTATTGGCGGGTGACCACTGCCAACTTCCGCCCACCATAAAATGCTACGAAGCCGCCCGTGGAGGTCTGGAACGAACATTGATGGAGAAAGTGGTGTCCAACAAACCTGCCGTTGTCTCTTTGCTGAAAGTACAATACCGCATGCACGAGGAAATCATGAAATTTCCTTCCCAATGGTTTTATAATGGCGAGTTGGAAGCCGCTTCCGAAGTGCGTTACCGGGGCATCCTGGACTGGGATACCCCCATCCACTGGATTGACACCTCCGAAATGGATTTCAAAGAAGAATTTGTGGGAGAGACTTTCGGGCGCATTAATAAGGCGGAAGCGGACCTGCTCCTATCAGAACTGAAAATCTACATCAACCGTATCAGTGGCAATCGCATTCTGGAAGAAAAAATAGACTTCGGCATCATCTCCCCTTACAAGGCACAAGTGCAATATCTCCGCAACAAGATAAAGGCAGACGCTTCACTCAAGCCTTATCGCAGCTTGTTCACTGTAAATACGGTGGATGGCTTCCAAGGGCAAGAGCGCGATGTTATCTTCATCAGCCTTGTCCGCGCCAACGAAGAAGGGCAGATAGGATTCCTGAATGATTTAAGGAGAATGAATGTAGCCATCACCCGGGCACGTATGAAGCTGGTAATATTGGGAGAGGCAGAGACGCTGAAACATCACGGTTTTTACCGGAAGCTATTGGAGTTTATTCAAAATATAGGGAATCAATAATAAAGAAATACCCCCTCCGGTAACACCGAAGAGGGTATTTCACCTATTTATATAAAGCTGATTAATTGTTTTCCGGACGAAGTTTACGAACCGTAACAGCTGTCTGCCACATTTCGCTTTCACGCAAGGCTTTCAATTCTGCATTCAGCTTCTCACGATAATCGGGTTTGGAGTTACTGTCGATAGAAATCTGAGCTTCGTTACCCGACTTCACACTTGCATACAATTTCTGTACAACCGGCTTGATGGCATCATGGAACGGGGTCATCCAATCCAGCGCACCACGCTGTGCCGTAGTAGAACAGTTGGCATACATCCAGTCCATACCATTCTTGGCAAACAATGGCATCAAAGATTGAGTCAACTCTTCCACTGTTTCATTGAATGCTTCAGAAGGAGTATGGCCGTTTTCGCGCAATACCTCATACTGAGCCAACAGTAATCCCTGGATAGCACCCATCAAGGAACCACGTTCACCGGTCAAGTCGGAAGTGGCTTCACGGATGAAAGTTGTCTCGAACAAATATCCCGAACCGATGCCGATACCCAGTGCAATCGTCTTGTCAAAAGCCTTACCCGTAGCATCCTGATAGACGGCATATGATGAGTTCAAGCCACGACCCTCGAGGAACATGGTACGAAGTGAAGTACCGGAACCTTTGGGAGCAACCATAATAACATCAATATCTTTAGGAGGAACCACGCCGGTACGGTCGTTCCAGGTAATAGCAAAACCATGAGAGAAGTAAAGAGCCTTTCCGGGAGTCAAATAAGGTTTGATAGTCGGCCATACAGACATTACAGCTGCGTCAGACAACAGACACATGATGATAGTACCTTTCTGACAAGCCTCTTCGATGCCGAACAAAGTCTCACCCGGTACCCATCCGTCAGCCACAGCCTTTTCGTATGTCTTGCCCGGACGTTGTCCTACAATCACATTGAAACCGTTATCACGCAAGTTGCAAGCCTGGCCCGGGCCTTGTACGCCATAACCGATTACTGCAATTGTTTCATCTTTCAAAATCTCACGTGCTTTTTCCAAAGGAAATTCTTCGCGGGTCATTACATTCTCAATAACACCGCCAAAATTCAATTGTGCCATTTTTTGTTTTAATTTTTATTTGTGGCTTACGCCAACGTTGATAAATTTATTTATTTCTCTGTAAACATCACTTTAGAGCGACAGACCACTTCGCTGCCATTCTTTTTCACCTCCACATCGTAAACGCCCTCACCGGCATCATCCATGAACAAAGTCAACTCATCCCCATAATAGCTTTCGGCTACATATGCCATCTCAAAACGACGGATGCGCTTCTCCTTATACATCTCTATCGGGAACAAATCAAGGATATGCTCGATGTAACGGATGCTGTTCACATGCCCGTTAATGTCAATATCACTGTATTTGGCTACCAAAGTAGCAACCGGTTCCTTTGAGGCCACCTTTATCCGCGAAGGTTTTTCTATCGGGCAAGGTTCATCGCAAACATAATCTACAATGCTGCCACTATGAAGAGCCAGCAAATCTGCCGGCTTACGGGTATTCATGCTAATCATCGCCCAAACGGAACGTGCGTACCCAATCTTCTTGCCCTCTTTATCGATGATAGCGAAATTACGGTCTGTAAAAAGGCGATAGACATTCTCCACCCAAGTCTGAATGGAGAAATCTTCGTACTGATAAGGCATTTCATCCAGTTCGACAGCCAGACGGGACAATACCCAAGTATAATTGTCCTCGTTTAGAGTCGCGATGCCAAAACCGCGGTCGCTGGCATGGAAACCCGCACAATTCAACAAATGGTTGCCCAATACTCCCATGGTCAGCCGTCCGGTAAAGTCGACATGAAACGGTTCGGCAACAAACTTGTAGGTACCTATCTTATTGTTTTCGCTCATCATAATTCCTGGTGTTTACTTTGACGATATTTTGCTTCACGGTCCGCCAGATATTCATTGACACGCTCAAAGCAGCTGGTCGTAATGGCTACGCGACCCGAACGGACGAACTGAAGTACGCAATCCAACTGGCGCAACTCCTCATAAAGATTGGTTATTTCCTCACTCATGCCATTCTTCTCAACAATGGCAAATACAGCATTCACCTCCACAATACGGGCATTGTACTTACGGATTACTTTGGACACCTCCGGTTTTTCTTCCAGCGTAGGGGTCGTTATTTTATAAAGGGCAATCTCGTGCTGATAGATTTCATCATCCGTGAAATAATGGGCTTGCAGCACATCTATTTTCTTGGTAATCTGCTTGGTCACCTTTTCAATGGTATCCTTATCCGTCCAAGCGGTAATGGTATATTTATGTACCCCCTTGATGGAGGAGGCCGATACATTCAAACTCTCGATGTTTATCTGCCGGCGGGTAAACACAGCCGTCACCTGATTCAGCAAACCGGCAAAGTTTTCCGAATGAACAATGATTGTATATAGTTTTTTATCCATAGATAGAGTAAATTCTTTAATTTCGCATGACTTCAGCATTCCAACAACATCTGATTGACCGAACCGCCCGGAGGTGTCATCGGCATTACATTTCCTTCTTCCTCCACACAAGCTTCGAGCAGGAATGGTCCGTCGGTTGCTATCATCTCGTCAATCGCTTTTGCCAACTCCTCGCGGGTCATTACCCTGCGTGCAGGAATATCATATGCCGAAGCAATCTTCATATAATCCGGATTCATCATCGGAGTAAACGAATAACGACGATTGAAGAACATCGCCTGCCATTGACGAACATTGCCCAGGAAGTTATTGTTCAACAGAATCATCTTCACCGGAGCCTTTTGTTCCATGATGGTACCCAGTTCCTGCAGGTTCATCTGCAAGCCGCCGTCTCCCATGAATACGCATACCGTGCGGTCCGGACGTCCAAAAGTGGCACCGATAGCTGCCGGAAGGCCGAAGCCCATAGTACCCAGGCCACCGGAAGTAACAATGCTACGTTCCTTGCTGTATTTGAAATAACGGGCGGACATCATCTGATTCTGGCCGACATCAGTCACCAATATCGCCTCGTTATGGGTAGCCTCACTCACAGCACGCACCACCTCACCCATGCTTAGCGCTTTTCCTGCCGGATGTAATTCCGGACGGATTACCTTTTCCTCTTCCACTTCTTCGTATTGCCGGAAACTGTCAATCCATTCCTGATGGTTGGCGGGTTCCAGCAATTGGGTAACGGCAGCCAGTGTCTCTTTGCAATCTCCCAGGACAGCAACATCGGTCTTTACATTCTTATCTATTTCGGCAGGGTCAATATCAAAGTGGATAATCTTCGCCTGCTTGGCATATGTTTCCAATTTACCCGTCACACGGTCATCAAAGCGCATGCCTACGGCGATAAGGACATCACATTTATTGGTATTGATATTGGGCCCCAGGTTACCGTGCATACCAAGCATTCCTTTGTTCAACGGATGGTTCGTAGGTAATGCGGAAAGTCCCAATAAAGTGCATCCGGCAGGCATTCCGGCTTTCTCAATGAAAGCACGAAGCTCTTGCTGGGCTTCTCCCAGCTCCACGCCTTGTCCTACCAGCACCAAAGGCCGTTCCGCACCATTTATTAATTCAGCAGCCTTCCGTATGGCCTCCGGCTCCATTTCGGGAACGGGAAGATAGCTACGGACATAGTCCACCTTAGTAGGCGCATATTCTGTTTTCTCCACTTGGGCGTTTTTAGCAAAATCCAGCACGACCGGTCCCGGACGTCCGCTCTTTGCCACATAGAAAGCACGTGCCACTGCCCAGGCCACATCTTCTGCACGACGAATCTGGTAACTCCATTTCGTGATAGGCTGAGTAATGCCTACCAAGTCCACTTCCTGAAATGCATCCGTACCCAAGAAGTTCGTCCCTACCTGGCCGGCAATGACAACGATAGGCGTACTGTCAATCATGGCATCTGCAATGCCCGTGATAGTATTGGTAGCACCCGGTCCACTGGTAACCAGACAAACGCCAACCTCGCCTGATACACGTGCAAAGCCTTGTGCCGCATGGGTTGCTCCTTGTTCATGGCGAACCAAGATGTGGTTCAATTCCTTCCGGTGGTCGTATAAGGCATCGAATACCGGCATGATGCTCCCTCCCGGATAACCGAAAATGGTCTTTACTCCCTGATGCTCCAGAGAGCGCATCAATGCTTCTGCGCCTGTTATTAGAGCCTCACCCCGACCCTCTCCTTGGGAGAGGGAGGAAAAGTTACTCTTTTTATTATTATCAGCCATACTTTATCTATTCATTATATTTAAAAGCTCAATAGTAGCTTGAAAAATTTGTTTCATTCTTTCCTCCCCTCGCTTTCGGAAAGGGGGGCTTTTAATCAATCAGCCTCACAGCCCCTTTGTCAGCGGAACTCACCATACTGGCATATGCTTTCAATGCTTTGGAGACTTCACGGTTGCGGGTTACCGGAGTCATAGGGCGTGCTGCAAGCTCTTCATCCGTCAACTTCACATTGATAGAACGGTTCGGTATATCAATTTCGATAATGTCCCCATCCTTAATCTTGCCGATATTACCACCGGCAGCCGCTTCGGGAGAAACATGTCCGATACTTAGTCCGGAAGTACCACCACTGAAACGCCCGTCGGTAATCAATGCACACTCCTTACCCAGATGGCGGGATTTGATATAAGAAGTAGGATAAAGCATCTCTTGCATACCCGGTCCACCTTTCGGCCCTTCGTGAGTGATGACGACGACGTCTCCACTGACTACCTTTCCACCCAGAATACCGTCACAAGCCGCATCTTGTGAGTCGAAGACTTTCGCCGGCCCCGTAAATTTCCAGATACTCTCGTCTACACCGGCAGTCTTGACAACGCAACCGTCCTGAGCTATATTTCCCTTCAAAACTGCCAGACCGCCATCCTTGCTGTATGCATGTTCCAAATCACGGATACAACCGGTCGCACGGTCCGTGTCGAGTTCCTTATAAGACGCATTTTGTGAACCAAGTACCAGATTGAACTTTCCGGCTGCCGCACTGGAGTATTTCTTGATTGCCTCTTTACATACATTAGAGCTGGTAATACTATACCGGTCGATTGCCTCTGCCAACGTCATTCCATCCACACGGCGGACATTCGTATCGACCAATCCGCCCTTGGCAAGCTCATCCATGATGGCAATGATGCCACCGGCACGGTTAACGTCTTGTACATGATACTTTTGGGTATTGGGAGCCACCTTGCATAAGCAGGGGGTCTTGCGGGAGAGCATGTCAATGTCGTCCATCTTAAAATCCGCTCCGGCTTCGTGAGCCACAGCCAACAAATGAAGTACCGTATTAGTGGAACCGCCCATCGCAATATCCAGCGTCATGGCATTCAAAAATGCCTCGCGGGTAGCAATACTTCGCGGGAGTACGCTCTCATCCCCTTCTTCATAATATCTAAAGGCATTCTCTACAATCAACTTGGCTGCATCCTCAAATAGTTTCTTGCGATTTTCGTGAGTGGCTACAATCGTGCCGTTACCGGGCAGTGCCAATCCAATCGCTTCATTCAGGCAATTCATGGAATTAGCGGTAAACATGCCTGAGCAGCATCCGCAAGTGGGGCAGGCATGTTGCTCAATCTGTGCCACCTCTTTATCGCCCACACTTTCATCAGCAGATTTAATCATGGCATCAATCAAATCCAAATGCTGTCCGTTCCATTCCCCGGCTTCCATCGGACCGCCTGAAACAAACACAGTCGGTATATTCAGTCTCATAGCCGCCATCAGCATCCCCGGAGTAATCTTGTCACAGTTACTGATGCAAACCATAGCATCCGCCTTATGGGCATTTACCATATACTCCACACTATCGGCAATGATATCTCTTGAAGGCAGGGAATAAAGCATACCGTCGTGTCCCATAGCGATACCGTCGTCAATGGCAATCGTATTGAACTCCGCAGCAAAACACCCCAGTTTTTCAATCTCTTCCTTTACAAACTGGCCTATTTCGTGCAGATGTACATGCCCGGGGACGAATTGTGTAAATGAATTGACTATAGCGATAATGGGCTTACCCATCTGTTCCTTCTTCATACCATTCGCCGTCCACAATGCACGGGCTCCCGCCATGCGGCGACCTTGTGTGCTGAACGAGCTGCGTAACTGATGCTTCATTTTCAAATCTCCTTTTAATGAAAAAGCCTCTCCCACTATAGTGAGAAAGGCTTAATAAATTATCTTCTAACGTACGAATACATACATAACCTTTCTCACGCTCTTGATGCCACCACCACGACGCGAATAATATGCAGGACTGCCAGGTTAATAGATGTATGTAAATTCATAACTTAATTCTTCTTTTTTGTTTCAAACGTGCTGCAAAGGTAAGGGCTTTTTTATAATCTCCAAACAAATTGAAGAAAAAAATAAGATAAATATGAATAATCGTAAGAAAATATCGCCCTAAAATCCTATTTTATCACTTAACAGTTCTAAATAGAACCATTCAGACAGCCAATGTAAATGTATTGCCAATCATTGAAACCATTTAATAATCTGAAAATTACCAAAGGCTCTCTACATCCCGAAACAAATAATTCGTATATTTGTTGTAATCTGAAGTATCTTATTTGATTATCAACGCTTTGTAGAAAACTCGCATAAGAACGGGCAACGGATAAGAAAATTCCAAGCTGTTTAGAATCACTATATTCCTCATGCTTTCAAATAACTCTTTTTTCTTGATGCAAAGGTAGCATTTTTTCGTGATTGCCGGTAATTTTCGGGCATAAAATATCACGGTCATTTCAAGAAACATATACAGCGGACATGACAGCCATACCGTAGCCGAATCCCCGTAACTCACAGGCAAAGGTAACCCGTGTCCTGTTCGTACAAGCAAGGTCAAGCCCTCCGGGTGTCGTGGAAAAATCATCCTCGCCCGGAGGGCTTGCGGTATTTTTCCCGCCAACCTTGCATGTACGGGACACGACCTTTTATGGCCTGTAGTTACGGGAACTCCGGCCCCGAAAAGCCGGATCACTAAAAATAAATTGTTATGTCACAGCAGGTAACAAAAGAAAAGTACAGTATCGAAACACTCAGAGAGCGGAATGTTTCATACGACCACCAGCATTGGCTGACACAGAAAGATGTGGATATGGCCAACAGTTATGTTGAACTCATTGAGCGGACACGCTCCGAAATTACACCTCAAATTGGAGACAGGCTGGTATATGTAACCGAACACGGGGATTATTACGGAAACGCCCTTATTGACAGCAGGAGTGCAAAAGAAGGATATCTTTCCGTATGCGAACAGCCGTATGTGCCTTTCGTGTGGGAAGAGGACGGCAATATCCGTCTGAGTGTCAGCGGAGGCGCATTCCATTCCGTGAATCCGGAGGAACTGAAATTCCTGAAATGGACGGAAGGGGTATTCAAGGAATGGGGGCATTGCGGTGCTTGCGCCAACGGTTCGGTGTCATTTCTGGCTAAGGTACCGTTATGGTTTTATGCCGAACCCAATCCCAGGTATGGAGATTTCACGACCGAGACCTACCGGAAGTTCTACCTACACAAAAGGGAGGAATCGGAAAACGGCAATCTCTATCAAGGCTTTGACATCGCTTTCCGGGACGAAGCCGAGTTCCGGCAGTTCCTGAAGGACTACGAAGGAACGGTGTTCAAGGGAAATTGGGATAATCAAATCGTGTTATGGTGTTTCCGTCGGGAATATGTGTTCCTGCCATCCGCCGAATGGGAGAAGGTTGATGCCCCTGCCGAAGAACGGAGGCTCAACTTCCATCCCGAGCAGGTCAAGATAGTCAAGGACATGGAAAAGCACATCACTTATTTCTACCGGATTAAACCGGATAATTTTTAACATTTAACCCTAACAGATATGCAAACGACAACAGCACCCAAGGCCGGCAACGCTCCCGACCTGCTTCAAGGCATTCTGAGCGTACAAGTGAGAAACGAGGACAAGATTACGGAACAGGACCGTGTCTATTGCCAGACGCAGCAAAACCTGCTTTACAAGACACTCGACCAGATTGACCGCTGGTACGCCGTCTTCAAGGAAGAAGCCGAACAATACCAAGCCGAACGTAAGTCCCATTACGAAGAAAACGGCAAGGTTTCCATGCGTGATTTCTACACTTACCATAACGACAGGGAAGACTATTCACACAACGAGTTCAAACCGTTTGACCTGATTAACGATCTGGTAGATAAGAACCGAAACGCCAACGCGAATTTTGCGAACCGCATCATTTCTTATTTCAACAGGACTTACAAAGTGTCGGTTCCTGAGTATAAAATAGACGAAAAAACCCTTCCGATGGGCTTCCGTCCTGTTTATGACACATATGTAGATGTAGTCATCGAACACTTGGGCGGCAAGAGTTTCCGGGAAACGGCCGTGGAAGAACTGCTCGCACGCCTGAACAAAGTTGTCAGACCGGCATACTGGAGCAAAGTCAAGACGGAGTTGAAGAAGGACAAGATAATCTTTCCCGAAATCATCCGTTTCGACGATTTTTCCATGCAATACAACCAAAGGAACAGAATCTCCTACAACTACGGCGGAGAACTGGAAACCCTGTGTGCCGGCATTGCCTACGGTGCGGATGACATACTGAATGGAAATTCAAAGATGATTATCCGTTTTGATGACAACGACATTTCTGTCACAGACTGGTACGACCTTACGACCACCAATGCCGAGCAAATCCGATTCTACAAGAACGGACGTATCGATGTCCGGTTCAAGGACAGTGCGGCAGCCGAAAGTTGTTTCAAGCGTCTGCATCTGGATGAAATCACCCTAAGAGAAAACTGACCATGATAAGATTTACACAGCACCCCGTAAGGCAATCCTTGCGGGGTGTTTTCATTTTTAACGATAAACAGATAAAGTCATGTATGCCATCATCCCCCAACAGATACCGCAAGGTATGCGTGCCGAAGTCAACGAGAAGATACTTTTCGCCATAGACTCCGGCAAGGACCTCATTCCGGCGGAGAGCATCTACAACTGCTATACCGGTATCGGAGGGCTGCACAACCTCAAACAGTCCGACTTTGCCAACTACCATGAGTATGCCCAGGCGAAGAAGGAGTTCGAGATGGGACAGTTCTTCACCCCGCATGAAATATGCCGGGACATGGTGGATATGCTGTGTCCTATCTCATCCGAAATGGTTCTTGACATGTGTTGCGGTATGGGCAATTTCTTCAACCATCTGCCCAACCCGCATAATGCCTACGGCTTCGACATAGACGGCAAGGCCGTGTCTGTCGCACGATACCTCTACCCGGAAGCCCATATCGAGAAATGCGACATCCGGCAATACTATCCGGAACAACGTTTCGATGTTATCATCGGCAATCCTCCTTTTAACTTGAAGTTCGACTACAAACTGTCGCAGGAATACTATATGGACAAGGCTTACGATGTGCTTAATCCGGCAGGAATCCTGATGGTCATCGTGCCATGCTCTTTCATGCAGAGCGAGTTCTGGGAGAAGACACGGATAACCGGTATAAACGGCAATTTCTCATTTGTCGGTCAGACGAAGTTGGCCCCGTCAGCCTTTGCCGCAGTCGGAGTCCATGACTTCAATACGAAAATCATGGTATTTCTCCGTAAATCGGGCCACATCAAGATGCAGGCTTACAACGCGGAGGAATTCATAACGGCGGACGAGCTGAAAAAGCGCATCGGCGAGGCAAGGGCGATGAAACACCGGTTGCGTTTCGACCTGATGCGCGAAACCAACCGGATCGACAAGGAAGAACTTGAGCTGTTCGAGTACAAACTTGCCAAGTACCTGTACGAGCTGAAGGCGCACGCCAAGTTGAACAAACATATAGACAAGGCGGAAGCGTTGGTCACGAAGTTCCGTAACCAGAAACCGCCTGAGAACGCCACGCGGGAGCAGGTGGAGCAATGGGAGAAGAACAAGCTGACCCCGAAGAAAGTGCTTGCCGTCATCCGCAGGTACATCACCTCGCAAAATACCGTACCTCGCAAGGAAGTGGCATTGGTGAAGACCTCATACGGCTTCAAACTGAAACAATATGCTCCGCGACTCCTTGACAAAGTTCCGCACAAGGCGGCGAGTATCAACGACCTCGTGCTGGAGCGTGCCGAACTGCCCATACCGGAAGTGCCGACAGAAAAGAACATGCACCAAATCCGTGCGGCGGAGAAACTGATCCGACGCAAGCGGAGAGAGTACGAAATGCAGAACCGGCAGTTCCCGGAAATGGAGGAAGATGGCAGGCTGAAAGAATACCTGGACCGGTGTGCATTCATCAACAAGGACGGCGAGACCTGCGAGTTTACCACGCTCCAGAAACACGACCTGAACCTCGTCTTGCAGAAACGCCACGCGCTGCTGAACTGGCAGCAAGGCTCTGGCAAGACAGCCGCCGTGTACCATCGTGCCAAATACCTGCTCAAATTCCGCAAAGTACGGAATGTCATCATACTGGCTCCTGCCATCGCCACCAATATGACATGGATACCCTTCCTCTCGATAAACAGGGAACAGTTCCGGGTGGCAAGGAACAATGCCGACCTGGAAACTGTGCCGGAAGGCGTGTTCCTCGTCCTATCCACCTCCATGCTCGGCAAGCTGAAACGGGGCATGGCAAGGTTTGTCAAACGCAGTTCAAGAAAACTGTGCCTTGTTTTCGACGAGTCGGACGAGATAACCAACCCGTCGTCACAACGTACAAGGCATATCCTCGGTCTCTTCCGCCGCCTCAAATACAAGATACTCGACACCGGTACGACCACACGCAACAACATCGCCGAACTGTACAGCCAGTTTGAATTGTTGTATAACAATTCCATAAACATGGTCTGTTGGAGCAGTCGAGTGTACCACGAGAGCAGGGACAAGGAGATAGAGGAAGATAACAATCCGCACTATGGTGAGCCGTTCCCCGCTTTCAGGGGGCATGTGCTTTTCCGTGCCTGCCACTGTCCGGGGAAATCCACCGTGTTCGGCATTGAGAAACAGAACCAGGATGTCTATAACAAGGAGGAGCTGGCCGGCCTTATCGGGAAGACCGTCATTACACGCAAGTTCAGGGACTTTGCAGGAGAGAAATACAAGATACGGACACATACCGTCAGCCCGTCCGACGGCGAGCGTGAGGTTTACCGTGTCATCATCGAGGAGTTCTGCCGCATCTGCGAACTGTATTACAACAGCACGGGGGATGCAAAGAAGGATGCCGGACTCCGGCTTATGCGCCAGATCAAGCTGCTCATCAAGGCCTGCTCCGTCCCACACCTGATAGAGGGCTATTCCGGAGACGGGATTCCGAACAAGACAAGGTACATCGAAAGGCTGGTACGGAAGATACCCGGCAAGGTGGCTGTCGGCTGCACGTCCATAGCCGCATTCGACCTTTACGAGAGCCGTCTTCGCGAATGTTTTCCTGACCGTCCCGTATTTGTGGTCAAGGGAGACGTGGCGTTCAAGAAACGGCAAAGCATCGTGACGGAGTTCGATTCCACCATCAACGGCATACTGGTATGCACGCAGCAGAGCCTGAGCAGTTCGGTGAACATACCCACCTGCAACGACGTGATACTTGAATCCCTGCAATGGAACATCCCGAAGATGGAGCAGTTCTACTTCCGTTTCATCCGTCTCGACTCCAAAGAGCTGAAGGACGTGCATTATGTCACCTACAAGGACTCCGTGGAGCAGAACCTGATGGCGCTGGTGCTTACCAAAGAGCGGCTGAACGAGTTCATCAAGACGGGCGAAGTAAAGGAACAGTCGGAAATCTTCGAGGAGTTCGACGTCACCATGTCCGTCATCGAGAGCCTGCTGGTCAGGGAACGGGACAGCGAAGGCAAGATACACATCAGCTGGGGAAGCCAGCGCATCATGAACTGAAAAATGGAAAAACAAATGAGAAACCGCAGATTCCATTCCACAGGCAAAGGTAGCCCGCCCCCTTACCGGCAGGGCAAGGTCATGCCGCAAGCGGTTTTCGGGAAAATCATCCTCGCCGGAGGCTCCGGTATTTTCCCGAAAAACCCTGCACTGCCGGGGTGCGGACCTTTTGGAGCCTGTGGAATGAAATCCCCGGTTCCGAATCATAAACTATAATGAAGAATATCATGGACTTGAATCAGGCAGAAGTGGCAGTGACCACGCAGCATCTCATAGACATGGGGCAGGAAAAAGACAACCTGCTGCAAATGTCCGACTTCGGCGACATGGGGGAATTCCTGTGCACCTGCTCCGAACTGTTCCCCGAAGAGGAAACTCCGGAATACAGGTACACGAAATGGGAGGAAATCCCGGACCTGCTCATCAACCGGGAATGGCTGTGTCCCAACTTCTTCGAGATAAGGGAGGCGATGGAACAGCTGGAGGAACCCGACAAGGATTGCTTCTTCGACTGGTGTGACCGTTACGGGCATGACATCAGTACGGAAGACCCGCACCTGCTGGTGGCGCACTATATCGAACTTTATGGAAATGCGGCCTATATCGACGATGAGCCTTGCCCGGACAGCGGGGATGACAGCCTGCTGTACTGTCCGGGCATATCAAGCAACTATTTCGACACGGGTATTCCCCGCTTCGAGGTATTCGATGACAATTACGATTAAAGCATATAAACATATACAAGATGGAAATCAACTTCAAAGGACCGGTAATGCCGGTTGACCCCTATTCGCAAATGGCGTTTGTGGAGATACTGAACATTCTCCTGACGGCAGGGCACATCGTGGATGTGAACAGGTTCCTGATAAACAGGAATGCAAACCCGCGATTCGGCTCGTTGTCAGGATATTTCAGATGGTCATTCTCCGACAACCACTTTACCCTGTGGCAACGGGTGGAATACAACTCGCCGCTCTGCTTCAGCCGGCGCATATTCAGCATCCATTTCGGGATGCTGGCAAGCCGTGACAGGAAAAGAGACAATACGGTAATGAACTAAAAACATATCAATATGAGTCACCAGGTAATTACAAGAATGGCATACAATGCCAAAACCAAGCAGATAGAAACTTGGCAGCATTCCAACAACGTGTGGCCGACAACAGACCATTTTTATGCATTGGATGTGAAAACAGACGAACAGATGTTTGAATTCATAACATTGATAGCAAACGGATTGTGGCAAGGGCGCAAATGGCGTAAAGCATTCAAGACACTTTTTGAAGAATATCCGGAATTGGTCAGGTCCTCATACGAGCACGAGCTTAGAGGCCAACCTTGGAAGGCATACTGTGCCATTTGCAAAAAATATGAGGAACTTGCCCAAAGCAAATGCAATGAAATAGTTGCGCGATTCAGGCAACTTACCGGGATTGTCTGACCCAAACAGATGCAAAATATATGGAAGAGATAAAGATTTCAAACAGACAAATCGCGCTGATGGCTTTCGACCGGTTGCGCAAGGAAGACAAGACAGATTCCGCATTGAAACTCGCACGGTGTATGCTGCATGGCACAAGCATATCTCTTGGCATAGGTGATATCGACTGGGAGATAGACAGGGCAATACAGCAGTGCGGAGGAGTGCCAAGAACAGGATACAGATACACGGCTTATTTCCACTTCAACCGGAATACGGAAATGGCAAAGGAAATATATGACAAGATCGTGAAGGAACTGTATGGTTAGGAAACAACACGGAGGCGGCTTGAAGGCCGCTTCCGTCATTTATAACGGTATGTACGGGAAAAGGAATCCTGCCGTACACAGGTAACAGAAATGGATGAACAGAAAACATTGACATTGGATTTCATCAAATCCCTGATGGAACCGGCCTATACACTAATATGGACGGACTACAATGACAATCTTGACAACCATTGCGGACTGATTCAAAAATGCCTTGACAGCAAGAGCCGCGAACATTTGTGGGAAAAGGCAGACGAGTGGTACAGCGATGCCGAATGGGAAGCTGTCCGTGAGATTATTGCGAAACTGAAAGAGGAATGTACCGTATTCCATGACTTTGACGGGGAAGCGGTCGATGACTTCTTCGATGACTTCTTCGATGAATACGAAGATGAAATCCGTGACGAGATTTACAGACGCAACGATTCGGACGTGGTGAAGGAATTGGTAAGGCACACGGACGACATTCCTATCCGTGTGGAGATGCTTTCCAACTATGACTGCATCAACTCCAACTGGTTTGAATCGCAAGGCGGTTACAGGTACGAGGAATCCTACTTCGGGGACATGGTGGACAGCCTGAACCTCAATCCGGCGAGAGTAAAGAAAATCCTGACAGAGCACGGCTACAGGGCTTACGGGCGTTTCCCGAACCGTAAGAACCGGAACGGCAAGGAGCAGGTTTCCTACGAACAATTCTACGAGGAACTTATCAATTCCTGCTGCGGGGCGAACCTGCTGACTTACATCGGCAGGGTAAGCCTGAAAGAGCTGTATGAAGCCGACTTTTCATTGAAAGAGGTCATTATCCCCAAAGGCAACTGTTGCGGACTTTTCAGTTCGACGTATGGTGGTGGAAGCCTGCTTGAAATGGAACTGAAACGGGACGTAAAGCTGAAATTGGAAGTCAAGGACTATCATGGTTTCCGCTTCCGGCTGGATGACGAACGTTCCAAATATGACTGTTCGGTCCGGCATGTATATGGGGTGGACGACTCCTTTTTCGGAGATGCGGTTCGCATTGTATCCTGATAAAATCAACTAATCAACAATCAAATCATAGAAGATTATGGAAAAATACGATGTAAAAGTAAGGTACATCTTCGAGGGTACTTATACAGTGGTGGCGGAAGACCGTGAAGAAGCGGAAAGCATGGTGGCGGAAGACTGCGGCCTGGTATTGGGCGGCAACATCCACACAACGCGGGATGACGATGAAGTGACGGACTGGAAGTTCGGTTGTCATCCGGACTTCCAGGTTCTCTCCGTAAGGCAGCGAGGCGGGAAATCCCCCATGTCGGTATTCGGAGACAGGATCGAAGAACTGCGAAAAGACATCATCGAAGCGATACGGCAGTTGCTCCATGACCATGCCATGAATGCGATACGGTTTCCGGAAGAGGATTATGATCCGGTCTGGGTGATATGGTTTGGCAAGAACGGAGCCCCCTACGAATGCAGGGTGACAGGACTCCGGGTAACGGACTGCAGCCTGACCGTCCTTGCCGAAGAGAAAGAAAGCGGTGATGAAGTGGAATGTTACAGCCCGTTCGAACTCGGAGCCAGTAACATCGACTGGCTTTCCGGAATGTATGAGGCTGTATGGCAGCAACTGGAAGAGAGCAAAGTAGAACCACAAACTGAAGAACAATGAAATATCAAGCGGAAAATGCAGTCTCCAGCTTCTTCTACTATATGTGGAACGCCTGGAGCAAGGAAGAATGCAAGGCCGTATTTGGAGATATGTACCGGCACTTCTGGGATAAATGGTCCGCATTGGCGGACAAGTCCATATTCGGTGCGGCGGAACGGTTCTTTGCCGAGTTATCGGAAAACAACCAGAAACTACTCGTGGAACGTGCCGTTGCACTCTATGACGGCAGGGCTTTCAGAAAAGAGCCGGACGATTCCGACATCCTTGTCTGTAAAGAATGCGGTTCACGGCAGTTGGAAATCCAAGCATGGATAAACGCCAATACGGATGAACGTATCAGATATGTGCATGATGACAATAACGGGCTGTGGTGCGATGGGAAATGGTGCGAAGAATGTGGCGTTCAGGTCTTTTTCTGTACTAAGGCGGAGTTCACACAAAAGATGCAGGGTTGGTGGAAGTCGTGCGGTTTTGAAACAAAGGAACAAATCACAGGGTTGAAAGTCTGTGACTCTCCGCCTTCAGAAAATACGCAGACATTCATTGATGCGGCAGACCAATGGTGGAACAGCCGGGACTACGAACATAAACGGGAAATTTACAACAGGTATAATTCTAAAAACGAATAATATGCAGATTAACATCATTGAACAGATTAGCAACTCATGCAGTTGCAGCCATATGGAAGCGCAGGAATACTTGGATTCTGAAATCCGGTACCTGCGCGAGTTGCAGGAGGCGGACGATCTGAGGGAAGATGACATCGAAATGGCGTGCAGCAACCTCGGGCTTGACCTTGACAACCAGGAATATTTTATCAACCGCCTCGCAGGGGCATAAATACCTATAGCTATGGCTTATTTTCATAACATACATTCATTGGCGGACCTGAAGAAGGAATACCGCCGTCTGGCATTGCAGCACCACCCGGACAAGGGTGGTGACACTGCCATCATGCAACAGGTGAACACCGAGTTTGAAAGGCTCTTTAAAGTCTGGAAAGACAAACCGGATGTCTCTGCCGCATCAACCGGGTATGAACATGACTATTCGGGTGCCACGGCAAAGGAATATACCGAGTACGTGTATAATGAATACCGTTGGAAAGGTCACAACTACAAAGGGCAACATGCCCCTGAAATCGTAGAACTTGTGAGAACCTGGCTAAAGGAAACCTATCCGAGATATAAGTTCTCCGTCAGACGGGAGAACTACAATTCCATTTACATCAAACTGATGAGTGCGGACTTTGAGGCGTTCACCAGGGAATCCGGCAAAGTGCAGGATCATATCAACCACTACAACATAGAGCGGAACCCCGATCTTACAGACCGTGCCAAGGAGGTGATGCTGAATGTCTGTGACTTTGTCATGTCATACAACTTCGATGACAGCGATGCGATGACGGATTATTTCCATACCAATTTCTACCTGACATTGGCTATAGGGAGTTACCGGAAGCCTTACAAGGTGGAACTGCCGAAACTTGACTGCAAGGGAAAGGACAAGCCGGAAGTGTTCAAGCATCCCGAAGGTCCGGCACACAAGGCCATCAGGCAGGCGTTGGGCACAGCCCGTTTCGATTTCATCGAACACAGGAGGCATTCCGGCGAAATGATACTCGGAGAAGACCATTACGGCTCACACGGAGAGCATTATTTCTGGCCGAAGGATTATTCAAGCGCGAAACTGGCTCAGAAACGGATCGACAAATTGGAGAAAGCCGGTATTCGGTGCAAGCTTACCGGATATAACGGCGGTTACATTCGTTTTATCGGCTACACTCCCGAAGCAGAAGCGTTACTGGAGAAGGAACGACAGGAATACATCACCGCCCATCGGCAATGGCAAACCAAACAGACAGTAATCAATTAAACTTATCAATATGGAACCGAACAATTTGAACGAATGGTGGGGCGGACAGCCCGACGGACTGAAACAGGCATTCTCTCTTTTTCCCGATGGACGGTGGAAAGAGGCGGACCTGTATTTGCGAATCAATATCCGTAATTACTGCCTCCTGAAAAAAGGAGGGCTGCTTCCCGAAGACAAGGACCGCTCGATGCTCAACGAAATTGTCTGTGAGCTGGCCGATACGGAGCTGTGCCGTGCAAATGGAAAGACACTCGAAGACATGTGCGATACGGACGGGGCTTTTCTGGAAGAGTACCAGGAACTGTTCAACCGGATATACGATGAACTGGAAATGAGAATTACGGATTATATGAACGGACAATCAAAAAAAATGTAACAATGAAAGCAAAAGTGTTCAAGTACAAGTATGACGGGAATACCGTCGTGGCTTCTTATATGGAACTGGAGCCGTATGCGAAGAATGTATATCTCTCCCTGTCGAGAAAGAACGAATACGGGAATGAAGACGATGACTGTTTCCATGTGGTCTGCCGGATTGAAAACGTTTATTTTTCCAGCGGGCAGTATTCACGCCGGTTTCTCAAGGGAGAAGGTTGCAGAGAGGAAGCCGCCACCTATTGCAGGAACTGGATTGCGGATACGCTTCAAAGTGCGGAAAGAGGAGCCTTCGTCAATTTGATCTCCGTCCGCGTGTTCGAGGCTCTCGGACTTGATACCACTTCCCTGGTGCAAGCCCGTGAGGAGTATAAAAGAATACAGGAGCAGAAACGCAGGGAGCAGAAGGAGAAAGAGGCGAAAGAGCGCAGAGTGCAGGAAGAGCAACATCAGTGGCTGCTCAATGAACAGAAACGGAAATTCCTGGACGGGGAACGGATCACGGGAGAAATGTTCCTTGAAATCACCGGAAGGGACGGTTTTGACATCCATATCAGAACCAAAGGGACATTCAATAGGCATGTGAGGGGCATTGACAGGAACGGCACCGTCAGTTTCCGGAAAATCAAGGGCTGCCGGACTCCGGACTTTACCGGATGCCATAAGGCCGTGTCCGCCTATCTGGCGTTCATTACAGAAAAAGAGGGCAAATAATTAAATCCGGAGCGGTAACGGTCTGCTCCATGCAGCTGTTACCGCTACCGGCTTCCGGCCTCACAATTCACGGTTCAGCGCCATTGCCAGCGGAAACATCAACCGGTTATAGGCTTTAAGCTTTTGCAAATTCAGCACATATCCGGCATAGGGATTGGTCAGATCGGTATAGAAGAATACATCGGTAAATCCTGCGTGTTCCTCCACGACTTCACCCTCCAACGGAATCTCCTCCACATTGAACCGCTCCAGAGGCAGTTCTTCCAGACGGGTCTGTTCCGCATTTCCCAACACATTGAGGTTACGGTTAAACAGCACGAATCCTTTCTTCCTGTAATCCACACGCATACCGTACGGACGCTCCACAAGGAAAGCATCCGCCGCTTTCTTTATATAGTTTTCCATAAAACTGAAATTAGAATTGCAAAAATACATCTTTTGTCCGGCAATGGCGAACAAATCAGGAAGAGAATCGCCACAGACCATGCAAAGCACACTACCGTGTATTTTATTTCCCACCCTGCAAAGGTAGTCCCGTGTCCGGTGTACCCTGTCAAGGTCAGGCCCCTTGCGGGGTTGGCTGAAAGAAAATCATCCTCGCCTGACGGCTGCGGTATTTTCTTTCGCCAAACCTTGCGGGTACTGCCACGGGACAGTCAGGCAGGTGAGAAATAAAAATACCGGCTCCCGGAGCCGGACATGTTTAACAGATAAAATACAATGAATCATGAAAATCCTGAATCAAGAACATTTCGAGAATGTTAAGCGTTATGCCGAATCCATCGGTGACACCTCACTCCAGAAATGCCTGGAACGGTTGAAGAGCTGGGAAGAAAATCCTGACTGTCCCAGCGAAATCTCACTCTACTATGACCATGCCCCGTACTCGTTCGGCTTCACCCAATGCTATCCCGATGGAAGGACGGGCATCGTGGGCGGCCTGCTCTATCACGGAATACCGGACCGTTCTTTCGCCGTGACACTACAGCCGTTCCATGGATGGCAGATACACACCTGATGAGAGGCAAACGACAATATTAACTTTATAAAATTCAATTCAATATGGAAACGACATTGGCAGTAATGGAAAGACAACAGCAGTTTGACTTCCAGAAAAACGGAATTGAAGTGATGAACTTCGAGACACTTCAACGCACCTATAAAGAAAATGACATCTACAACAATCCGGTGCAGGGCATCTACCATTATCAGGTCATCCGGCGCATGATGGACATCTGCGAGAAATACAATCTCGATTATGAGGTGGAAGAAATCTTCGCTGCCCAGAACAGAAACAAGACACAGCCGGGAGTGAGCATCCTCCCGCAGGTAGAACAGACACATGGCGAAAAAGCCGTGGAAGCCCATATCCTGCGCCGTATTTTCGCTACTATCCGGATCAGAGATTGGGAGACAGACGAGCTGACAACCACACTGGTCGTCGCCTACCACCAGGACGGCATACAGGCAGCCATAGGCCCCTGCGTGAAGATATGCCATAACCAGTGCATCCTCTCACCGCAGCGGAGCATCTGCAATTACGGGAAAAAGAAGGTGACAACCGATGAGCTCTTCGAAACCGTGGACGGCTGGCTGGCCAATTTCGAGGTGAACATGAACGAGGACATCGAACGGATACAGCGGTTGAAACGCAGGATTGTCCCGATGGAGGAAATCTACCTGTACATCGGCCTGCTGACAGCCTTGCGCGTTTCCCATGACAGTTCGGACAGAAACCTGTCATCCACTGTGGAAACCTACCCGTTGAACCAGAGCCAGATTTCTGTCTTCACGGAAGAGGTGCTGAAACTGGCCATGAGCAAAGGACAGATTACCGCATGGGACCTGTACAATGTAGCCACTGAAATATATAAGCCCGGGAAAACAGATTTTCCGGCTCTCATTCCGCAGAACGGAGCCATGGCGGAACTGCTGCTTTCCCGTCTCTCTGAAGAGGTGGAAGTACAGTATGCCGTTCCGATAAACTGACATGCAAGCTTCTCAAGCCAAAGAAATAAGGGAGAACCTGACAGTGATAACAACTGAAAGATTCTCCCTTTTTCATTTACTCTTCAAAAAGCAGCATGAATTCCACCTTCCTTCTCCGTTCGATGCTCGGAACCACTTTTCCTTTATAGCACCTGAAAGAGACATATTCCTTGTAAATATTGCGGTCTCCCGACTCCAGCTTCTTTAACAGACGGCTTTTCGGTCTTTTTCCATATCCTTTTAATCTGTAGGGTCCCACATTATATGAAAGGACTGCTGCCAATAAAGAATCACGCCCCAGATAACTGAACATGCGGCACAGCTTACGGAGGTCTTCCCTCAGAATGGAGTCTCCCTGCGCTTTGGAGATGCTGTTGGTAAACCTCTCCCCGGGAAGAACCTTGTGACCCCACCCGACATAAGGCCAATGCTTTTTCTCTCCATGCCAGCCCTCGAATCGCTTGACACACTCGACCGCAAGACTGAACCTGTCCGGACTTGCCTTTACCGGATTCTCCGCCCTTGAAGGCATACCCGGAAAAAAGACCGTGGCGGAAAGTACCGCAAACCATATTGCTTTTAACTTCATCATAGGCAGGACCGGCTTAGTGTCCGACAATTGTGACCGGCAATTCCTTACTATCCGCAGTCACGACGGAATCCTCGTCCTCCGTCTCGTTGTTGAAGTCAAAAGTCAATTGGTAAAGCTGTGCCGGTTCGCTGTTGTCCTCAAAATAGATGTCAATTGTCTGCTGATCTTCGCATTCAGAAGTGTAGTATAACCTGAACACCTCCCTGTCAAGGGGATAGCGGTCATTGGGCAGCAGCACCATCCCGTCATCCATGCGGAGCGTACCCTTGCCGTCCGGCTGGAAATAGCGGATGGTGTAGCGGGCATCGGAAAAATGTCCTTCACGTTTGAGTTCACAGCGTATTTCCACCGTCTCGCCTTTTACTATACGTGTGGGAACAGGCATGTTCTCCACCTTGAACGGATAAGACTGCTGTACTTCCATTTCATCAGAACAGGCGAACAACAGCAAAACCGCCAGACCCAGGAACAGGACTGCCACCATTCCGGCCAATCCTCTTTTTTTATTCATTGCATTCATATTCTATCAGATTTTAATACGTTATACTTTATTCGACACTTACAGGAACTTATGTTGCAGGTATTCATTCAGGTCCTTGTAGCCTTTATACAAAGAGGAACAATCCACCAGTTTATCCGCATAGCGTTTGCGGAGTGCCTCCAGCGTGCGCCGTCCGGCTTCATCCCGATCCAGATAACAGTTGACCCTCTCGTACCTGTCAAGAATAGGGAACGAGCGTTCCAGCAATGACACCGAGTTCAACACAAGATAGTCGTCTCCATATCCCAGACCGAGTTCCAGCCACGAAAGGCAGTCGATAAACCCCTCGAAGAGGTTGCATGTGTCCGAACCGTTATCCATCAGTGAAATGTCCTTAGGTGACAGGCTGGCCTTGAAAAACCGGTTGCGCAACTCGTATCCGTCGCTGACATTCCTGAATCCGATGGCGAAATACCGTTTCCCGTGCAAGGTATATCTGACTTCCCGACAGTTCGGTACAGCCACATCGCTGCTAATGCCGCGTTCCGCCAGATATCGGAGCAGGACTCTGTTGTATAGAGGCCCGAAGCGTACATCCGTGAAACTCTCCTTCTTGAGGAGATCCTCCCTGTCATTCTCATCAGTGCGGGAAACGGTCTTGTGCTCGGGGGCGAGGCCGCCCCATGTCTCTGTGATGAACCTGGCCTGCGCCTTGAAATCCCCGCTGCCGATAAACTCCTCGGCAAGATTGAATATGTCACCTCCCTGCCCGGTGCCGAAGTCATGCCAGATTTCCTTTCGTACATTCACCTGGAACGAGGCGGTGCGTTCCTCCCGGTACGGGGCCAGATACCAGTATTCGTCACCCCGTCTTCTTGCCGGTTCATATCCCATCCTTGCCAGAAAAGCGGCGATAGGGATAGCTTTTATCTCTTCTATAGTCATAGATGTACAGTTTTAATGGATAATGAATTTGATTCCCAATCCGAATTGGGTTGTAAACAGATCCAGGGAACTTCCCCACAAGGCACGTTCCCGGATATTGGCAAGCAGGACAATGCGGTCTGTCAGGTAAGTCTCAAGTTCCAGGGTTATCGCACCGCCATAGACAAACGCATCCTTGGCGAGCAGCGTTGAACCGTCAAACAGCATCCTGTCTCCCCAATTCACGGTTTCATAGCCGGCCAGTGCGGAACCGCCGATGGAGAGAAAGACCGTCCTGGTCGGGTCCGACAGGAATTTCAGGTAATAGCCGCCTTCTGCCGTAAACTGTGCGCAGGGCACATTCACGTTCCGGTACCCGTAATTCTTCATCAGATACTCGGCACCTATGACCCAACGGTCGGCTCTTTTGGTATATCCTGAAACGGCAAATCCGGCATAATGATTCAAGGGGGATTTCGAGCCGTTCGCAAATCCTCCGCGCAGTTCCACGCCCTTCATCCCGGGCAGATACCGCTGGGCATGTGCCCGCCCCGGGAACAGGGCAAGCGACACGGCTGTAACGAATAGGAACAGATACTTCTTCATGGCTACTTCACTTTAAGTTCGTTTATAACTCTGGCTCTCACGATATCTTCACTTTCCACGGTGAAGGTCTGGTGCCTTCCACCGCTTTTCTCGTGCATTTCCACCACCAGCACCTTGTCCGAGGGAATGGTGAATTTGTCCAGGACGAAAACGGTGCGCCCGTTCTTTTTCCCTGCGACAGTTGTTACATAGTCGTAAGCACGCAAAGGAAATATCACCTGTTCCTGGATGGCGGTACGTTTCATCACCTTCTTGTCCACAATCTTGAATGTCACGAAATCCACTTCATAAGGTACGTTGGACCGGTTTCTGATTTGTGTATGAAAGTACAGCAGCCCGTTATGGGTGTAAAGACCGCGCAGCAGGTACTGGATGCCGAACGCCTTGCTCCCGATATGCTTGATGTGCCTTTTGTTGTCCTTGTGGACAGACTTCGAGATGAGATATACCAGTTTCGGAGACTCGCTGCCGAGTTCCTTCAGGTAAATGTCAAGGGCGTTGTTGGGACGGTTCACTTCGCTTCCGTCATGGATGAAATCCTTCATCTCGATGTTCAGCAACAACGGTTCTTCCGCATACTTTACATTGAATGTATAGAAACTTCCGCTTTCGGTTATCACGGACATGTTGGTCTCCTCACGGAAATTCTTTACGGTAGCCTTTACACGGATGACATTTTCCGCACCGTCCGCCTTGCCTGCAATGAGGTTCGGCGATCCGAGGTCCACATAACGCACCGAAGACGGGAAGATGATATGCGTGGTCTTGTCGTAAGTCACTTCCAGACCGTACGGCGGTATCATCCGGTCGAAAGTGAGTTTTCGGGTCAGCCCGTGATAGAGGTCCCCGTCTTCCTCTTTTTGGGGATACACTTCCTTGACCGGTGTGATTCCTTTGTTTACTACCGCTGTACTGTCGGTTTCAGTCTGGGCAAAGGCACCCATGGTGCCCCCTGCAAGGGCAAGCATTACAAATAACTTTTTCATGTTGATTGAATTTTAATGGGTTGTCATTGATTGTCATTCTGATAAAGCATCAGGGTATAGCCGGATTTGAGATGCACCTTCTCTTCACGCATCTTCCGGGAGATGTACTGCGAGACACCCTGTATGGCACCCTTCCCGAGTTCGGAAAGCAGCTGGTCGCCTGCAGACTGGTTGGTGATGGAGATGCTCGTGCCGAGATTCTGCCCCAAATTGGCGGCAACCTCCTTGACGGCGTTTGCTTCCATGGATCCCGGAATGAAGATGCCTTCCTGTCCGTCATTGTCATACACGGCAAGTTTCACGGGGATGATGGTACCGCCATATTCCACCTGAAGGATATTGACGTGAAGCCTTTCTCCCTGTATGCGCCCTTCTCCGATGAGCAAGGAGTTTTTGGGAAGGACATGCTTTCCTACACGCATCGGTTCTTGCAGTCTCATCCTCACGCCCTGACCGCTGATTACAGTCTGGTTCCCGTGGATGCAGGCCCGTATGGTATTCCTCACGTCTTTTTCATCCCTGTGACCAATCGGGGTATGGAATTTTTCCGCCAATCTCCTTCCCGTTAATGGCACGGAATCCCGGATCGGTTGCGGCAACGATGAAACCACGGGAGTGGAGACCAGCCCGACGGGAACGGCCTTCATGTTTCCATCCCGTCCGGCTTCTTCATCCTCCGGGCGGCTGTCCATCCTTTTGCCGCCATTACCCGGCATGTACTTGGCTGCGAGCTCGTAGGACTTTTCCAAAAGTGCCACCTGTTCCTCATAACCCGGCTGTGCATTCTGTGCGGCAACCGTCTGCTTCAGTTGTTCCACCTCGGCTTTCAACGCCTCCTTTTCTGGGTCTTCCTGCGGTGACTCGTAAAAGTTGCCGAGAGTCCTGTTGATGTTATTGTAGGCGGAGACGGATGAAGAGCGGGCTTCATTCCTACTGTCACTTGCACGTGGACTGCCATCCTTGGTATCCGCATCCGATGACAATGCCACGACAGCTCCGGAGTTTTCATCCGCAACACCTGAGAAGTCTCCCAGTGTACGCATTTTTTCCGCCTGTTTGCGCTTTATGTCAGCCTGCTCATAGGCGGCAATCTTGTCTTCCTCTATGCCGGCTCCTCTCGGGTCAGGCAGTTCGGTATTGAAGCCCGCATTTTTCTCCTCCTTTTGTTTGTCCTCTTCGGACGGTGCGAAAATGAGCCACATCGCACCGAGGAAGAGAAGGAACATCCCGGCAAAAACCAGGTATTTCCTGATTTCCAGCCTCTGTTTTAATTTATTAATATCATTACTCATTTTCTTTCTGATTGAATCGGTTAAAAAACTCTTCCATCTCTTGCACCCTTTTATCCGGGAGTGTATCGGCAGGAACGATATCCGGAATGTCCAACGGGGCTATCTCAATGATGTCCCGCTGTACATCTTCCCGCCCGATGTCATAGATGGCGCGGAAAATCAGATAGAAATTTCCGAGAGCAAACAGGACAGCCAGCACGATGACTGTCAACATTCTCTTTTCCGGAGAAAGCCCGGCACACAAACCCCGAAGCTTTTCTGCAACGGTTTCCTTGATTCTTACAAACATTTGTTTCATACATTCAAAATTTTAACGGTCATACACTTTGATATCCCTGTTCTCCACCACACGGAAGGCTTCAAGGATGAAACCGTGCGGATTATTGTCGCTGCGGGTGGAGTTCAGCAGCCTGCCACGTGTGACAAGGCTGCGTTCGGTCACACTCTTCTCCCTAATAATGGAGAGTTTCGCATAGGTCACGACCTCATACGGATAGGTATTGAAATCGCACCTGACACTGTCAATCCCAATCCGCTGGCTCATGTTTCCCGAAATGATCCGGTTGTAATATCCCTGCTCTGCCAAATCCACATAATGGGCATAGGCAGAACGGTCACTGAGGAACATGGCCCGTTGGATATTACCCTCAATCGCACTCTTGTCAGGGGATAACGTAAAGAACAGTTCATGGAACCTCCTGACATGCTCCCTTGCCTCCACCGGACGGTTCTGCTCCAAGTCCTGTGAAAGGGCCAGCATCAACGACTTTCCTTCATCCAGGACATAGATCTTCTCCCGTTGCGCTTCCGCAAAACTGTAAGCCTTCCACACGGAAAAAACCACAAGTAGCGTGCATACACACAGATAGACAGTCCCGAACAGACGCAGCTGTCGGAAGCTGGTCTCGATATTCTTCAATGATTTGAATTCCATTCTGTAAATGTTTTATACTGTTATTACTTGATAAGCCTTCCGGCAATGTTTCCCACCGCTGCTCCTGCCGTACCAGCCGCCAGGGAACCGGCCTGGGATGCCCTTTGGTTCACATTCTTGAGGTAGTTGCCTGCACCGCCTCCGGCTTGCACAATCCAGTTTGATACGGTCGGTATGGTGAAATACCCGATGATGCCGATAATGAGGAAAGTGATGTAAACCGCGTTTGAACTGTCGGGGATGAAATCCGGATCGGAAAGCCGCTCGATATCCCTCTGTAGCATCAGCACCTGGATTCTCGCCAGCACACTGCTGAACAGGTCGCTGACAGGAAGCCAAAGGTAGATGCTGATATAGCGGACGAACCACTGGCTGAGAGAAGCTTGGAAACCGTCCCAGCAGGAGATGGCGAAAGAAACCGGACCGAGTATCGAAAGGACTATCAGGAAGAATGTCCTCAGCGTGTCGATGACCAGCGCCGCCGCATTGAACAGGAGTTCCAGCAGTTCCCGGAAGAAATTCTGTACGGCCCTTTTCATGTTGTACATCGCGCAGTCCACATACATCCCGCAGGCTTCTATAGCGTCAAACGCACCCAGCTCGTCCAGCCTGTTGTCAAAAGTCTCCTTGTCGACCAGATAGGCTGTCTCGGGATTCCGTTTCATCGCCTCAATCTCCAGCTTGTCCTTCTGTGCCCGGTACTCGTTCATGTCAAAGGTCTGCGACTCCAATATGGTATGGGTCCCTTTCACGACGGGCGAGAGGATGCTGTTCAGCGTACCCAGAACGAGTGTCGGAAAGAACATGATACAAAGCCCCAAAGCGAACGGACGCAAAAGCGGAAAGACATCCACAGGCTCGGCACGTGCCAGAGCCTGCCATACACGATACGCCACATAGAAAAGCGCTCCCAGACCGGCAAGGCCTCTTGCCACACCGGTCATCTTTGAGCAGAGCGGCATCATTTCCACATACAGATTCTGTAAAATCTGATGCAGGTTGTCAAAATCTATAGCCAACAATAACATAATGAAAGCGGATTAGGAATTACCAATAACGTTCGTTCGGTGAGCCGTAGAGTGCCATCACGCGGTCTAGGTCGTTCTGTTTCTTGGCGCGCAGGTAGGACACCCCGATGTTCTTGTTGGTGTAATACTGTACCAGACTGCGGTTTTGCAACATGTCGTTGTAGCAGCGGTCGATGATATCCATCCTTTCCTTGTCGTTCATGGAAAGCCCGTTCTCGTTGACCACCGTCTTCAAATCGTTCAGCAAATGGGCACTTTCTTCCAGCAGTTTGGTGTATCCCAAAGCAATCGCGCTCAGTTCTTCCGGCGTAAAATACGGGTCGCTGAGCATACGCTCGAAGCTGGTGACATAGATGTCCGTGATATCGCCCACCATCAGGATGGTCTGCTGTACCTTGCGGGCATCACGGACAAGGTTCTTGACCTTGCGAAGCCCGTCGTAATACTCCTTGCCCTGCCGGTAGATTTTCACGGTTTCCTGAAAACTATTCGCCATATTGGTGGCAGTGGAGGATGTGTGAACGATGTTCTTGGCAGCATTGATGATTCCCTGCGCCAGATTGCCCGGGTCGCTCACTACCCATTGGGCTTTCGCTGTGAGGCTGACAAGGAAGCAGCCCATGCACAGCATAAGAATTTTCTTTTTCATGATGTTTCTATTTTTAATTGTGAATAATTCTGTTAAAAGTCAGATTCCCATTTTCCGCCCTTTGGACGGCGGGTTCCGGAGGATGGTCCGTTGCGCCTGTCTCGGTCGGTTCTCTATTCCGGAATTCTCCCTCTTGCGTCTGATGGAGGCGAAGAGTTCGTCTGCATACGGCCTGCGTCCGGTCATTCTGACGAAACGGGCATCCAGCTCCCGGTAGGCTTTCTCTGCCTGACACGAGCGTTCCGTCGCGGAAACGTTCTTGTCTATGCCGTACTTGGCGAGAAAGTCAGGACTGATTTGCAGGATGTCGTGAACCACATCCGGTGAGGCCGCAATCCGTCCCAAAATCTCCAGTTCTCCATCCAGTCTTTCCAAATAGAAATCCGGCAGACGGACATCCTTGATGCTTTCCGCAGCCTTTTCCGCATTCCTGCATAGACGGCTTTCCAATATCACCCCCTCATCATATGCCGATTCCGGCCCGGAACGGTTCAGCCTGTCAAGCCTGTCATAATCATCCGCAAGCCCGTACCTGAGTGCCACATACCGTGAAGGTGGCATAAGATGCACGGCCAGGTTGCAGAGTTCCCACATGTCGCTCTCTTTCCGATGGAAGTCCAGAATCCGGACAGATGACCGCACTTCTTGCGGTGACGGACGTTCCTGCTTGCTTTCCGAATTTTCCTTCGAGTAAACATCCTGCATGAATGTGTACATGGCAAGCATTCGGTGGACAGGGACGGCTTCTTCAGGTCTGATATCCATAAGCCGGGAACCGTTCTTCTCCATGAAATAAGTATCTTTCAATGCCTCCATCAGTTCCGACCTGGCCGTTTCCGCCGTTTTTTCCGGTGTTGGGAACAGGTACGAGGCTGACAACAGGCAGGAGACTTGGGTAATCACATCCTCCGACTTCCTGTACCGCCTGACCAGTTCCGTCAGCTTCCGGTACTCTTTTTTCCGGACAAGTACCCTTGTCTGTTTCATCACTTCCGTCAACTCCTTGAGGCGCGGCTCGTCCAGATAGCGGCGCTGCTGTTCTTTTATCCATTCTTTCATTTCCATGATTCGTGATTGTTTTTCGGTTTTCATGTGATTCCAATCCCTTTCACCTGGCTCCGCTTGCTATCAGCCAACTGCCTGATGGCAAGCTCTATATTGCCTCCGAGTTTCTCCGTAAGCCGCATCAGCTCAAGTTTTTCGGTCTCTTCAGTGGTGTAGCACATATATTCTTCAAGCGACACCTCGGTGGCATAGACTGCTGACTGTGAGCCTCCGAGACCAATCCACACTTCCTTGTACTTTCGGGAAGGATTGTTTGCCATGTTGATGGAAAGTATCTGCGCCCGCTCCTTGTCGGTCAGACCGAGCAAGGTCTGGATCTCATCGAACTTGTTCATATACTTGCGCTGGTCAAGGAGAATCTTACAGTCACTATTATTAATGATGGTGCCCTTGACAATCGGAGAAGAAATGATGTCCTCCACTTCCTGGGTCACGACCACGGCCTCTCCGAAAAACTTTCGGACGGTCTTGAAAAGGTAGCGGATATAGTTGCTCATATTGGCGGATGCCAATGCCTTCCAGCACTCTTCGATAAGGATTATTTTCCGGATACCTTTCAACTTGCGCATCTTGCTGATAAAAGTCTCCATGATGATGATGGTGACAATCGGAAGTAGCACCTTGTTGTCACGGATATTGTCCAGCTCGAAGACAATAAACCGTTTGCCAAGCAAATCAAGCTGTCTGTCGGAATTCAACAGGAAGTCATACTCGCCACCCTTGTAATAAGGTTCCAACACATTCAGGAATCCCCACACGTCAAAATCCTTCTCACGGGTTCGCTTCTCTTTCAGGATATCCTGATACTCGTCACGGATAAACTCATAGAAGGTATCGAAGGAGGGTTTTATGCTGCTGTCCCTGCGGATTTTCTCCAGAAAGAGATTGACCGCATTGGATAGCGCCACCTCCTCGGCACGTGTCGGCGGCTCGTCGTCACGCTTCCACAGGGTAAGGATAAGCGTCTTGATGGATTCTTTCTTCTCGATATCGAAAATCCCGTCTTCCACGTAAAAAGGATTGAAAGCTATCGGATCTTTTTCTTCATAAGTAAAATAAATCCCGTCCTCGCCGTGTGTCCTGGCATGGATAAGGCTGCACAGTCCCTGATAGGAGTTTCCGGTATCCACCAACAGCACATGCGCACCCTGCTCGTAATACTGGCGTACCATGTGGTTGGTGAAAAAAGATTTCCCGCTGCCCGAAGGTCCGAGGATGAATTTGTTCCGGTTCGTGATTGTGCCGTTCTTCATCGGCAGGTCGGAAATATCCAGATGGACGGGTTTTCCGGTCAGGCGGTCCACCATACGGATGCCGAACGGGGAGAGCGAGTCCTTGTAGGAGGTTTCCCCGATGAACAGGCACAGGGCCTGCTCGATAAAGGTGTGGAAACTCTCCTCGGACGGGAAATCTCCGGCATTGCCGGGTATTGCCGCCCAGAAGAGGGTCGGCACATCCACCGTGTTGTGGCGCGGTTTGGCTTCCATCAACGCCAGCTGGCTGCCCACATCGTTCTTGATGCGCTTCAACTTTTCCCGGTCATCGCTCCATGCCATGACATTGCAGTGCGCACGGATGGAAACCAGCCCTTTGCTGTGTGCCTCGTTCAGGTACTCCTCAATCCATTCGCGGTTGATCTGGTTGGAACGGCTGTAACGGGAAAGCGAGTGCATGTTCCGTGCGGTCTGCTCGAATTTCCTGAGAATTTCAGCCGAATCATCAATGAAGAGATACTGGTTCACCACATGGTTGCAGGTAAGCAGGATGCCTATCGGTGCGGCAAAGGACAGCCGGCAGTCGCTCCGGTCTGTCGAGAGCCTTTCATACCGGCAATCGGTTGACACGTTCGACGGCAGGTCTTCCGGATCGGAAAGCGTATGAAGGCACAGGTAGTTGTCGCCCACCTTCATTTCTCCGGCACCGAGTGACAGATCCTGCAAGCAGGTAGCATCTTCCTGCGACATGGAAAAATACTTCTCGATGATGCCGGCGGAATTGTTGCTCCCGATGATCTCCTCATCCGTCAGGCGGATGATACGTAGCAGGCCGCTGTCGTTTACGATGCGTTCGAATTGTCCGCAGCACTCCATGAACCGGGTGACGGTTTCCTTGTCCTGCATTTCCTTGGGGATAATGAATCCCCTTGTAAGTGCATTGAAACTGCTGGTTGTCCGGCTGTGTTCCTTCGTGGTTTTCGTAAGGAACAGGTAACAGGTATGCTGCAAATACGGCCGCTCGTTGAAATGGCGTTCGAAACTGCGGCTCAGAAAGCTCAGGTCTTCCTTGCAGATATCCGGCTTATATCCCTCTTCGATGAAGAAGTCCTGCTTGTGTACGATGCTGTAGTTCGGCAAGATCTTTACCGCTTTTGCCCAGGTGGAGTGCATGGACTCGTACTCGGCACGTGTCAGCGTGAACAGTTCCGGCAGTTCCACCCGGTATGCCACGGTGATGTCCGCATCCTTGCTGATGATGCAGCCGTTCTCCACGGCCAACAGCGGAAACTTGCTTTCCAGCGTGGCTGTTTTCATTACGTTTTTCATGCTTTTCTGTTTTTAATGGTTGGAGAAAACAACCGGAGGAACTTTCTCCGGCTGATGATGTAGCGGGGATGGCTGCGCAGCGCATGGAGTTTCATAAGGCCCCATTCACCGTATTTCGAATTCATCCTGAAAGTGCCCCAGACCAGCACCGATGCGGAAACGACCCCGAAACCGATGCAGACCCACTGGTTGATACCTGCCATGTACATGACGACGAAGATTACGAACAACGCGAGCAATCCTCCCGCAAAGATGAACAGGTACTGGCTCTTGAGTCCCTTGAACTCCGGGCTGCGCCCAATCCCCTTGTTGACATTGAATTCCGCCATATTACAGGAAGAATGAGCGTAAGATGGTGGCAGCGACAATCAGGAAGATACACGCACCGAACCAGCTGGCGGCAGTCTTTGAGGTGTCCGGGTCGCCTGACGAGAACTTGGAATAGACCTTCACGCCTCCGATAAGGCCGATAACGGCACCGATAGCGTAAATCAACTTGGTGCCGGGATCGAAATACGAAGTGACCATATTGGTAGCTTCCGTAATTCCACCGATACCGTTGCCCTGGGCGGATGCCCCCATTGAAACCAGCAGCGTCATGGCTGCCAAAAAGAATCTTTTTTTCATGTGTCGAAACTTTTAATTAGTGAGACAAAAAATGATTTCGACTGCGAATATATAATGCTTAATTTATTGATTTACAAACTGTACGATATGTGACACCGTATGACATTACGTTACATCGGCAGGGAATTTTCAATCATTCAAAAAGGGTTTTCCTGGCAATATGAAACAGTAAAAACAGGATAAGGAGAAAGCGGCATTTCATTTCTTCCGGCAAAGGTAGCCCCGTGTCCTGAGAAGCCCGGCAAGGCGGCCCTGCGGGCTGGTTGCCGTGAAATAATCATCCTCGCTGCGCTTGCGGTATTTTTTCACGGCAAGCCTTGCGGGATTCCGAACCGGGGCGGAAAAGCCTTCAGGAAATAAAATACCGTTCGGTTTGAATGGATATATGTAAAACAAAAAACAGAAGATAACATGGAAACAAGAAACAATCAGACAGTGGCTTTCACGGGACACCGTAAGGAACGTATTCTGCAAGGGTTCGGAAACGATCCCCGGATACTTGCACAAATCAGGGAAGCTGTGGCTGGAATGGTAATAGAACTGTACGGGCAGGGATACAAGGAATACTACACCGGGATGGCCAGCGGATTTAATATGACTGCTGCGGAGGCGGTCTTGCAGGTCAGGGAGAGATACGAAGGTATCAAGCTCATAGCGGCAGTACCTTTTCGGAAACAGCCCTTGTGGTTTGAAGCGGAAGACCGGCTGTTGTATGCCCGTCTGTTGGAAAGGATGGACCGGGTGGTCATGGTTTCCGAGAATTACCACAAGGGATGTTACCTTCGCAGGGATGAATACATGGTGCGTAAAGCAGATACAGTCATAGCCTATTGGGATCTTGTGCCGAAAGGGGGAACATTCTACACGGTGAGCAAGGCGTTGGAAAGCGGCAAGCCGGTCATCAATCTTTATGAAAGGATGAAATAGCGGCTGTCTGTATTGGAATGGAAAAGCGAAGTGTGAAAGCCGATCGGCCTTCACACTTCGCTTCTTGTATATTATATTATCTATTCCTCAGAACCGGAAGAGAGGGCACGCTGTTTCCTCCGTTCCTCCTTCTTCGCTTTCTGTTGCTTCTTCTTGACCTCCATTTCAGCCATAATCTGCTTTAAGGGCTTGACCGTTTCCGGCTCTTCCCGTTTGAACCGCTTGAAGTAGATATCCTCGATAAACTGCGGAAGCGGGGTTTTCCACACCTCCTGCCGGTGGTTATCTATCTTGCCGAGCTTGTCGGGATTCAGACCCAATTCACGGGCCATCTGCACCTGCCTGTCTGAAAGGCGGTGACGCTTCTGCGCCACCAGCCATTTTTCTAATATCGCTTTTGTCATTGCCATCGTTCATTTTTTTTGCAAAGATAGAGTTTTTGCATTGATTTCTCTTAAATACCTATTTGTCAGCATTATCTTATAGTCCATAATATATAAGTGCCAATATTGGCAGAAATTTAATATGACGATGGAAACAAAAAGAGACAGTTTGGATATATAAATCTCCAAAAACAGGAAAAGGCACACCGATATCACATCGACATGCCTTCTGAAACTATGACAGCAAAAAGAAACAATTAAACGAATTCATCTATATCGAATGCTTCTGTCTTATTTTTTGTATTATCCATTTCTGAAATTTGTGAGTCATCACAAAGCATACTATCAATAAGATTTCCTATCTTCTTTTTAATAGCGGCTTCTTTCCGCATAATTCTGATGATTTCTTCTTCAGATAGATAGATGCGTGGGGCACGAATTGCAGGATTTCTTTTTATGCCGAAAGATTCTGCTTCTGACTTCGGCATTGCTTGTTGTTTTTTGTTTTTCACATTCGATCCCATATTTACATGTATTTATTCCAATCAATTCTAATCTGTTCCAAAGACTGTTTTGGCGTCTCTTTTCCATTTGGCATATTTTCCTTGAGCAGTTTTTCCAATTGGCTTTGAGTACTCAATTCGGTTGCAAAGAACCTGAACAGGTCTGTATCCTGAAGTTGGTACAAGGTTTCGGCTGCATTTCGGATTTTCTTTCTGTCATCCGTCCCCGAAATAAGTACATCAGCGACATTGTTCAGTTCTTCAAAAGTCAGTGCCCTTGAAAAATCCGGGTCAGGAACACACCCGTCATTTGACATAAGTTCCCGTTTTTCCGATTCTGTCAGTCCCTTTTGTGAAGAGAAACCATCTATCACATCATCCGGATCTATATCCTCATCTTCCTCTATAGGCTCTTTCTTCATAGGTTCAGAACGTGTGGGAGTTTTTCTCGCCACGTCCGGGTCTTCAAGATAGACTATTTTTGTCTTTCCGATAACTTCATTGTACTCGTCCAGTGGATTCGGCTGCGTTTCGGTTTTCTCTTCATGCCCGACTTTAAGGATATCCTTCTCCGCTTGTGCGATCCACGCTTCAGCCTTGTCCAGTCTTGCCCTATACCGGGCTTTCCTTGCTTTTTCCGCCATCCGCTTTTTGCGTGATTTCCATAACCGGATACGTGCAATACGCATATGACGAAGCTGACTATCCCAAAAATTATAAACTTTCGGACTGAAAATGAACATCCATACCTTATATAATATGTAGGTTGCCGACAGGACTTTTACTGAAAAATAAATTAATGTTGTTTCCATGACTATTGAATTTTAGGGGGTGAAAAACGGTCTTTATACATTCGGGTGATTTCCTCGATGTTGAGTTCTATATGCTCGGCGATGATGTTACTGATATAGCTCGCAATACTTACTTCGGGAGCTATCACATGGAGATAATTCTTTATCTCGTCGTACAGCTTGCGGTTCAGGTATACCTGGATGCGTCCGGGCATGGGGGTATTCACCAGATACTTCTGACGAAAGTTACTGTCACATTCGGGCATATTGCAAGGTTTGGGATTTTTCCGGGCAGTTTCTTTTTCCGTATCCTGCCTTTCATTGTTTTCCTCTTCCGGAACCTCAACCACTATGATATCCTCGTTCTCGATGGCATCAGGAATGTCACCGACCATATACCCCCTGATTTTTTCTTCATTCACTTTTACAATTTTCTTTGCCATATCTCAATTACAGGTTAAATTTTACAATCAGTTCGTTTGCCAGTTCCTGCAATCCGCTGCCTTTAAGCTGTCCTGCCGGCGGGGGAAGGAGTGAACATCGGAAATAGGTGCGGGTCCGGGATGAGAGTTCCTTGTCATAGCGACAGAGATCGGGAATCATTGAATCCAGAATTTTCAACCCCTGTTTCTTCATCAGTGCCATATAATTGTCAAGCACTTCGGTATTGCTTCTTTTCTTGACCTTGGTCCAGAACAGGAACACGTCTTTCAAGGGAATGTTCTTCCGGTTTTCCGCACACTTCATAACACTTTTGGCAAAGACAAAACTGCTGTCCATAACGAAATTGTCAGCGGCAATGGGGGTCAATACATAATCCACATTGAAAATGGTCTGCAAAACGCCGGATATGTCCATAGACCCCGGCAAATCTATGAAAACGATATCAAAATCTGCTTTTGCCGCCAACTCTCCGGCCACCTGGCGTGCATTCTCCGGCTTTGCCTGCCTGATAGGATAAATCCTGCATCCCCTGAGCCTCTGTTCCTCCAGCAACACCATGTACTTTTTGTTTATCTCCACCATCTCCATGTCCCGTTCCCTCAGATTGAACAGGCTGCGCTGGGTGGCGTCACAATCAACGATAGCCACATTCTTGCCCATCGAATAATTCAGGAGACTGGCAAGTGTTACCAACATTGTACTTTTGCCGACCCCACCTTTCTGGTTGCTGACCGCAACGAATAACGGATTCTTCTTCATAACTGAACTTTTTTAATGGTTTATTACACTATTGTTTTACTTGTCTGTTGTTTGCTTTGTGACAAGGTTTGTTAGTGATATGGTTACTTTGTGCTCACCAACCGGCAAACCGACCAACCGATAGTTATCTGCCCTAACAAAGCAAGTAAACAATTACTGCCCACCTGTTGCAACAAGTGTTTTCGCTAACCGACAATACAACGGACAGTCACTTGATTATTGGTTTGTTTTACCGTTTACGCTGCAAATAAAAGGGTATTTTTTCATACCTGCACTATGTTTTAAGGGAGGTGACGACCTGTGTCATCATTTGTCATCACGTTACATATAACCCGCTATTTTACAACAGGATAAACCGCCATAACTTTGCACCGACAACGGAACGGATACCGCTGCGGAGGTTTCCCGAAGCCGAAGAATGAGGCTGAAGGTCAAAACTTAATTTGACGAAGGAAAATTCATGTTCAAGCGAACATAGCAAGTTGTGTTTTGAGGCACCCGAAATAAATTCGGGCACTCAAAACAACTTGCCGCTCGCCTGACGGCTCGGGAGGGATTCACTCCAAAGTCGTGAATCCGGGACGGAAAATCAGAAACAGGAAACATCAATGCGTATGGAAGAAAACAGAAAGAAAAAATCGACAAAAGGTGTGGGGCGGAAGCCAAAATCCGACCCTGCCGTGCACCGTTATGTAGTACGGTTGAACTCGGAAGAAAACGGGCGTTTCAACATCCAGTTCCAGAAATCCGGATTGAAAGAACATTCAAAATTTATCAAGGCGATGCTTTTCGGACACGAAATCAAGGTGGTTAAAATCGACAAGGCAACGATGGACTACTACATCCGCCTGACCAATTTCTACCACCAGTTCCAGGGTATCGGCAACAATTACAACCAGACGGTCAAGGCGGTCAAGACCAATTTCGGGGAAAAACGGGCATATGCCCTGCTCCGAAATCTAGAAAAGGCGACCATAGACCTGGTAGTGCTGAGCAAGCGGATTATTATGCTTACCCACGAGTTTGAAGAAGCCTACCTTATCAAAAGGAAAAGGGAGGAAGGATGATATGGTGGCGAAAATCAACAGAGGCGTTTCCCTTTACGGGGCAATCGTCTATAACCAGCAGAAAGTGGATGATGCCACGGCACGTATCATTTACGAGAACCGCATGATTACCGATGTCACGGGCAATCCTGAACAGGTCATGCGGCAGACGATATGGGCGTTCGAGAATTACCTGCTTGCCAACAAGAACACGGAGAAGCCCGTACTGCACATCTCGTTAAACCCCTCATTGGATGACCGGCTGACAGACAGCCAATTTGCCGACCTCGCCAAAGAGTATATGCAGAAGATGGGATATGGCGACCAGCCCTACATCGTATATGTACACGAGGACATCAGCCGCAGGCACATCCATATCGTATCCACTTGCGTGAACGAGAAAGGGGAAAAGATTGACGATGCCTACGAGTGGAACCGCTCGATGAAAGCCTGCCGGGAACTGGAACGGAAGTTCGGCCTGAAACAGGTGGAAGACAAGCGGAAGGAACTGCTGGAACCGTATCTCAAAAAAGCGGACTACCAAAGCGGTGACGTGAAGAAACAGGTATCCAATATCGTCAAGAGCGTATTCGGTACCTACCGTTACCAGTCTTTCGGAGAATACAGCGCGTTGCTTTCCTGTTTCAATATCGAGGCGAAGCAAGTGAAAGGCGAATTTGGTGAAGTACCCTATAACGGTATCGTCTATATCATGACAGATGATACGGGAAAACCGGTATGCACACCCATCAAGTCTTCCCTTATCGGTAAACGCTACGGTTACGAAGGGTTGGAAAAACGTATCGGTTACAACGCCCGCGAGTATAAAGCAAAAAAATGGCAACCGAAGATACGGAACGAGATTACCCTTGCCATGCACGGCTGCCGTGGCAACAGAGAGGAATTTGTCCGTCTGCTTGCCGACAAAGGCATAGACGCGCTGTTCCGTGAAAACGATGAAGGACGCATCTATGGAGCGACCTTCATCGACCACAAGAACCGCGAGGTCTATAACGGCTCCCGACTTGGCAAGGAGTTCTCGGCGAATGCCTTTGAACGGCTCTTCAATAATCCTGACAACATCCCCAATGTGGATGCTCACATGCCGGACATCGGTCTGCAAAGCGGATTCTCCTCCGATATGGAAAGCGCCATCGAACAGGCTTTCGGTATATTCGCCATGGAACAGAACGGTCCCGACCCACAGGAAGAGGCTCTTGCCCGAAGACTGCAACGTAAAAAGAAGAAGAAACGCCGCTCACGCGGAATTTCCTAATTACCGATTTTTCTAATATTAAAATTAGTTCATTATGCAACAGGAAGATGATTTGAGAGGACTGGCCAAAGTCATGGAATTCATGCGAGCTATCTCCATTGTGTTTATTGTCATTCACGTGTACTGGTTCTGCTACCGGTCATTTGTGGATATGGGTATAAATATAGGTGTGGTCGACAGGATACTGCTCAATTTCCAACGGACGGCAGGACTGTTCAGCAACCTGCTTATAACGAAAGTATTTGCCGTCATATTCCTTGCCCTCTCATGCCTGGGTACCCAAGGAGTGAAAAATCAGGAGATGACATGGGGCAGGATATACGCCGCTTTCCTTTCGGGATTGGTGCTGTTTTTCATGAACTGGTGGATGCTTGACCTGCCATTCAGCCCGACGGCCAACGCTGTCATATATACGGTAACACTTACCGCAGGATATATCCTTCTCTTGATGTCGGGTATGTGGATCAGTCGTATGCTGAAACATAACCTTATGGAAGATGTCTTCAATACTGCCAACGAGAGTTTCATACAGGAAACAAGGCTTATGGAGAACGAGTATTCCGTCAACTTGCCCACGAAGTTTGTCTATCAGGGCAAGGAATGGGACGGATGGATCAACGTTGTAAACGTTTTTCGTGCGTCCATCGTACTGGGAACGCCCGGTTCGGGGAAAAGCTATGCAGTGGTAAACAATTACATAAAACAGCAGATTGAGAAATCCTTTGCCATGTATATTTATGATTACAAATTTCCGGATTTGTCCGAAATTGCATACAACCATTTGCTTAAGCACAAGGAGCATTACAAGGTAAGACCGGAGTTCTATGTCATTAATTTTGACGATCCGAGGCGCAGCCACCGCTGTAATCCTATCAATCCCAAGTTCATGGCGGATATTTCCGATGCTTATGAAAGTGCCTACACGATAATGCTCAATTTGAACAAGACCTGGATACAGAAGCAGGGTGATTTTTTCGTGGAATCACCGATTATCCTGCTCGCGGCAATCATCTGGTATCTGCGAATTTACAAGGACGGCAAGTATTGTACCTTCCCTCACGCGATAGAATTCCTTAACAAGCCGTATGCTGATATTTTCACGATTCTCACCTCTTACCCGTCCCTCGAAAACTATCTTTCCCCCTTTATGGATGCCTGGCAGGGCGGAGCACAAGATCAGTTGCAGGGCCAGATAGCGAGTGCTAAAATCCCGCTTTCGAGGATGATTTCACCGCAGCTTTATTGGGTCATGACAGGCGATGACTTCACGTTGGATTTGAATAATCCTGAACATCCGAAAATCCTATGTGTGGGAAATAATCCGGACAGGCAGAATATCTACTCGGCGGCTCTCGGTCTGTATAATTCCCGTATAGTGAAACTGGTAAACAAGAAAGGACAGTTGAAATCCTCCATCATCATAGATGAGCTACCCACGATATATTTTCGGGGTATTGACAATCTGATAGCCACCGCCCGAAGCAACAAAGTGGCAGTCTGTCTCGGCTTCCAGGATTTCTCCCAGCTGACCCGTGACTACGGTGAAAAAGAGGCGAAGGTAATCCAAAATACGGTCGGCAATATATTCAGCGGCCAAGTGGTAGGTGAAACCGCAAAGAGCCTTTCCGAGCGGTTCGGTAAAATCCTGCAACAAAGGCAATCCATCTCCATCAACCGGCAGGATACATCCACCTCCATCAACACGCAGTTGGATTCTCTGATACCGGCATCCAAAATAGCCAATCTCTCGCAGGGAACATTCGTGGGCAGCGTGGCGGACAATTTCGGAGAAGAGATAGAACAGAAGATTTTCCATGCGCGGATTATTGTCGACAGTGAAAAAGTGGTGGCGGAAACAAAAGCCTACAAGAAGATACCCGTCATCAACGAGTTCAAGGACGAGGACGGCAACGACATCATGCAGCAACAGATAGACCGCAACTATTCACGCATCAAGGCTGACGTACTGCAGATCATTGAGGAAGAGATGGCAAGGATAGCCAATGATCCGGATCTGAAACACCTGATTCCGCAGAAGGAAGATGATAAAAAAGACGAATAGAACAAGTCCGCTTTTTTATTTCAGCCTGCAAAGGTAGTCCCGTGCCCGCCTGGATTGAGCAAGGCCAAGCCCTTACGGGTTTCCGCAAAAATCTTCCGCGCTCCGCTTGCGGTATTTTTCCGGAAAGCCTTGCACAATCCGGCACGGGACAGTGATGCAGGCAAGAAATAAAATATCGGCTCACGAGCCGGTGAATGTTTAACTGAATAAAAGAAATATGGCTATGGGCAGAACAAGAGTGGTCAATATCCGCAAGGAAACCTGTGACGTGTACATTGGCAGGGCTGGATATGGCAAGGACGGTTATTTCGGGAATCCGTTCAGACTGGAAGCAACGATGGCAAAAGGCAGTACGCTTGGCCGATACAGGAAATACTTTTATCATCGCCTGAGTACGGATAAAGAGTTCCGCAAGCGGATCGGGAATTTGCAGGGCAAGACATTGGGATGTTTCTGCAAACCGGATCCTTGTCATGGGGATATCATTAAAGAATACCTGGACTGGATGGCTGAAAATGCGAATGAAGCAATCGTCATCGGGCAAATCCATTGGAAAGGATGTGTCTATCCCGTCAGGGAAATAGATGCCGGCAACCATATATTCAGGGTGTCAGTGGAGAGCCTGCGGAATGAACTGGCAAACGATATGCGTAACGGTATATATGAGGCAATGGAAGCCAGCGAAGAGATTGACGGTTACTGTACGGATGAAGAGTTGTGTACGCTGTCAGATACCGATTTGTATAAAATGTATTGTTGAACGAATTATAATGACAAATGAATTATGAGGAAAAGAAGCAATTTCACACCGATGAATAGATTTCATGAGATTATCGACCATTACGGTCTGAAACTGATGGAAGTAGGTGTCAATCACCTGAGAATATTCTCCGAAGGACGGAAACTTTTTGATTATTATCCGCTCCGGATGAAACTCTTCGACTACCGGCAATGGCAACAGTTGACTTACCCGTCTCTCCTTAACGGTACGGACAAATGGGAAACGGAACTTGACGGCATCATCCAAAGACTGCTGGTATCACCGCAATAAACTTGAAAGTATGAAGGAAAACAATAATACACCGCTCGTTTGGAACAACATTCCCGAATGGGCGATTTTTGCATTGGAGTACGGCATTGAAGAAGAATTGTTCCTTACCGATGAAGACAAGGATCTGATAACCCGATTCATCGGTGAAAATTTTCCGAACGGATATACCATGTCGGTGGATTGGGAAGCATACAGAGAGTTTGATGCTTACCCGGCCTTTGGGAAACCATGTAAAACGTATGAAGTGACTTTTATAACAGCATAAACCGATTTGAAATGAAAAAGATAATATTGAGTGAATACAATGCCATCCCGGAAAATTACCGTGGAATCTGGACTGTAGAACGTTGGGACTTGCCAGATTGGGCGGAAATACGAGAAAAACATATCGGCAAGCGCACCATGATGGTCAATGACAATGGCACGTGCCTGTTGGTTGAAGGAATAGGCTTTGAAATCGTGGATGACAGTACATGGAAAAAGCCCGATGAAGTCAGACAGGAAATAGGAGGTCTTTATCTGAAGTTCTACAGTGAGCAAGGATGTGAACCTCATTATGCGGACTGTGTCATCAGATGGTGTGACACACTGGAAACAGTAGAAGTAAGGATCGCTTTGGCTATGGAATCCGACACGGAAAAGGATGACGAGATATTCTTCTACTGCAATAGTCTGGAAGACTTGAAATCATTGACGGACAAAGATGGGGAGGATTTTACTGTTGCCGGATGCCTCGATTTCGGAATATACGAAGAATTGCTACAAACAACTTAAAATTACCGGATATGAAAATCAAATGTCAGGAACACTACGACAAGGTGGCGGAATACGCCAAAAGTATTGGTGACACAACCTTTCAGAATTGCATTGAACGCCTCAAACAATGGGAGAAGAACTCTGGCGGCAGGTATGAAATTGAACTGTATTACGATTTCGCTCCGTATTCATTCGGATTTGCGGAAAGGACACCGGATGGAAGAAACGGCATTGTGGGTGGATTGCTCTATCACGGCAGACCGGATGAGTCTTTTGCCGTAATGATGGAACCATTTCACGGCTGGAGCATACATACATAAAATTTTTATACCACAAGTTAATCTGCAATTGCGTGAAAAACGGTGCAGGTAAAGTCAAAACTCCCTTTCTGATAAAACCACCCCTGTTACAGCTATTTGTAGCAGGGGTGGATTTATATTTTGGGTGCATTATGCACATTGTCCTTACTATTTTTACACACTATTATGCTACATATTATGGTGGATTCATAATAGATTTCCTTCTGTATCTTTAAGGAAATCTATTATATTAATGATTGATATGCCATCTGTATTCACATGAGAAGGGGTCAAACCTCCCACAATGACTATTTTAGGGAATCCATCTTTGATATGACGAAGGGAATTGGTTTCCTGGTCAATTTTTTCTTGAGTGGGCATATCAAGTGCTGATTGTATGTACACACGTTTATCCCCACTATTGCAAATGAAATCAACTTCCAGTAGTTTTCGCATTTTCTTTCCATCATCATTTGTTATTCTCACTTCCACTTGCCCTACATCAATCGAATACCCTCTGATACGCAGTTCGTTATATATGATATTTTCCATAAGATGACCCCCATCAATTTGACGGTAATTCAGACGGGCATTACGTAGTCCGACATCTTCAAAATAATATTTTGAAGGCGTGTTGATGTAATGCTTTCCTTTGATGTCATATCGAATGGCTTTTTCCAACATAAAGGCATCTTGTAACATTCCAAGATAACTCTGTATGGTTGTATCTGAAATACTATGACCTTTTACGGACTTGAATGTATTTTCAAGGTTTGTCGGATTGGTCAAGCAGCCTATGTTGGAAGCAATAATATCTATAAGTTCACTCAAATCATCATCGTTCCTAATATTGTAACGCTCTTTTATATCGCGTATATAAGTTCCTTGAAACAAGGATTTTAGATAATTTTCTTTTTCTGTTTTCTTTGAAAAAGATACGACTTGTGGCATTCCTCCATAAATCATATAATCCTGTAGGGCAGAAAGTTCATTTGTGTACTGTCCTGCCTTGAGAAATTCCGAAAAACTCAGTGGATGGACTCTGATTTCATACCCTCGACCACGAAATTCTGTTTTTACATCACTGGACAACATTCGGCTATTGCTTCCTGTTACATATACGTCTGTATTTTTAATTTTCAGATAGCTGTTGAGTACATCTTCAAACTCAGGAACAAGTTGTATTTCATCCAATAGTATGTAATACATATCGTTATCTGTGATATGTCCATCGATGTGATCCAATAATCTGTCCGGCTCTCTGAGGTGTTTATTACGTCGGTCTTCCAAATCAACTTGAATAATGTGCTCTTCATTCACACCGTTTTCAAGTAATGATTGTTTGAATAATTCAAATAGAAGATAAGATTTTCCACAACGGCGTACACCGGTAATAATCTTAATCATTCCGTTGTGCATCACACTTCTTAGCTCTTGCAAATATTTATCCCTTGGTATAATCATGTTGCAAAAGTAGTGAAAATTATCAGTATTACGGTTATTTTATTGGAGAAAAATGGGTAAAAGACCAATTTTCTCCAATAGAAGGCGGATATAAGCGAATCCATGTTCATTATTTGCTCGCATTCATTAAAAATGAACATCTATAGATGAGTGAACAAAAACATTTTTTCATGTATTATCGTTCTGCAAGAGTAATCACTTTCTGATTACTTCTGCGAAATGATTGCAATTTTCTTGGGCTAAAGGTACATTTTTCCATATTTCTCTATAAAAATCCATCATAAGCCACGCTTCACTTGTCAAGTCCCTTTAAGAAGATAACTCGGAGGGACGATACCTTCTACGTTCAGGCCTGCGGTTTTCGGGCAAAAAATTCCCTTCGGTAATTTTTCACCCGAAAAAACGTTCCGGTATCGCCGTCCGAGTTGGAGAAACGTTCCGGGACTTAGCAAGCGAAGCGACCTACGACGCATAGGACAAAACCAAGATACAATCCGGCGGCGGTATTTTGCCGACACCTGATGTCCTAATGGATTATGCTGTCAACATCAACCGCACGTAAATTCTCATCCAGTCCTATGGAGTAACAGAAGGAAGCGGGGACTAAAGACAGCTCGCTCTCCACTCTGCATAATACAGTTTCTCTTTATCGGCTTCGTGTCGTTTGCGGCTTTTCTACCCTTTCCCATTTTCCCGTTCCGCCTTTTTTGTTTTTGGCTTTCCCTTCGCGTATTTCTCTCTCTTCTTTTATCGGACCCGGTACGTTTCTCACACTTTTATCCTTGATTCTTCCGTTTTTCCGCCTTGCGTTTTCTCCCTCTGCGGTGAAACGTGATGACATCCGATGAAACGGATAGTATAACGCATTGAGAAATAGTGATTTATCAAATTTATGACTATATATTTGCGGTGACAACAACAGTTATAAACCCTAAAAATTACAGTTATGGCAAAGAAAAATGTAAGGGACGAACCCCCAAAAACGCAAGTCACCGAGAACGCCCAGCTGAGCGACATCGTGTTTATCCTCGACAAGATGGAACTGCTTCTACAGGCAATATCCGACATCGACAAGAACGGCAGGTACAAGACGGTTTCGGCAGACAAAAAACACCGGAACTCTTTCCTGAAAATTGACCGATATGCCAGCATGTTCGAGAATTTCCTGAAGAACTTTTGGAGCCAGTTGAAAGACCCGACTCGTTTCGGCATCCTTTCCGTCAAGGAGAATGCGCTGGACAACCCGGAAGTCAGACAGGCAATCGAGGATCTTGCCGCAGGCAGAAAATCAGACGCGGTGGAGGAATTTCTAAAGAAATACGAGATTGTTCCCCGCTCCAAAGAAAACCAAAGTATAAACCATCAAAATCAAGAAGAAATGGCAAAAAAAACTGAGACACAGCAACAGGCCGCTCCGGAAACCGCGCAGCAGCCGAAATACCGCTACAATGAATCCATGATCAACTGGGAGGAACTGAAGAAATACGGGCTGTCCCGCGAGTATCTTCAGGAACGCGGACTCCTTGACCAGATGCTCAGGGGCTACAAGACCAACCAGGTCGTGCCCATCAGCATGAATTTCGGTTCTGCCGTATTGCGTACCGACGCACGGCTGTCACTCCAGCAGTCCGTGGGAGGTCCCATCGTGCTGGGCATCCACGGTATCCGGCAGAAACCCGAACTTGACCGCCCGTACTTCGGGCATATCTTCTCCGAGGAGGACAAGAAGAATCTGCTTGAAACAGGCAATATGGGACGTGTCGTGGAACTGAAAGGACGTGGCGGTGAATACATCCCCTCTTTTGTCAGCATTGACAAGCTCACCAATGAGGTGGTCGCCATGCGTGCGGAAAATGTCTTCATCCCGAAGGAGATTAAAGGCGTAAAGCTTACCGAGCAGGAGCAGAACGACCTGCGCGAAGGCAAGAAGGTGTTCATCGAGGGTATGATTTCCAACAACGGAAAGGAGTTCGACGCCCACATCCAGATCAACGCCGAGCGCAGGGGCATCGAATATATCTTCGATAACGACAAGCTCTTCAACCGCCAGTCATTGGGTGGCGTGGAACTGACCAAACAGCAGGTTGAAGACCTGAATGCCGGAAAGGCCATTTTCGTGGAGGGAATGGAGCGTAAGGACGGGGAGAGATTCTCCTCCTATGTCAAGCTGGACGAGGTGACGGGCAGGCCCGCCTATACCCGCTACAATCCCGACTCCCCGGAGGGCGCACGGGAAATTTATATCCCGAACGAGATCAATGGCGTGAAAATCACCGCCGAGGAGCAGCAACAACTACGGGAGGGCAGGACCATCTTCCTCAATGACATGGTGAACCGCAAGGGCGAGGAGTTCTCCTCGTTCATCAAGGCGGACCTGGAAACCGGACGGCTCAGTTATTCACGCACTCCGGACGGTTTCGAGCAGCGTGCGGAATTCAAGATTCCGGATAAGGTGTGGGATGTGGAGCTTACCCGCAAGCAGCGTTCCGACCTGCAGAGTGGCAAGGCTGTTTTGGTGGAGGGTATCAAGGGATATGACGGCAAGACCATCTCCCAGTATGTCAAGGCGAACTTCAACCAGGGCAGGCTGGACTTCTACAACGAGAACCCCGACCGCAAGCGTGACGCCTCGCAACGAAATGTCGTGGCTGAAACACAGAGGCAGGAACAGGGCAGCCGGAAATCCAAAGGCGCAAGTATAGCATGATGCATGAATCAAATGAATGTGGAATCCTAAAAGAAAAGAAATATGGAAATGAACAAGGAAAACAACACGCCTTTCAAGGTAGAGGACGTAAACTGGGAGGAACTGGCAGGTATCGGCATATTGAAAGACGAGCTGGAAATGTCGGGAGAACTCGACACGTTGCTCAAGGGGGAGAAAACGAATGTGATACGGCTCAGCCTGGTGCTGCTTGGTGTGGACGTGGTGATGGACGCCACGCTACAGCTGGTGCGCAAGGACGGCGGACCGCTGCTCGAAATCCTCGGCATCAAACCCTTCGGACAACAGTAGCCCCTCCTTATATATAATATGTAAACTGAATGTATAACCGCCGTTTTCCGTTCCACCACACACCGGCAAGCGGGAAACGGCTTGACTTTATCCGAATCATGATAGCAATCATAGCAGAAAAACCGAGTGTCGGTCAGGACATAGCCCGTGTGGTCGGGGCTACAGAAAAAAAGGACGGCTACATAGTGGGAAACGGTTACATGGTGACATGGGCACTGGGACATCTGGTGTCACTGGCCTTACCGGATGCATACGGCTACACGAGAACCGCCGCCGAAGACCTTCCGATGATTCCCGATCCGTTCCGTCTTGTCGTGCGGCAGGTACGCACTGACAGGGGGATGGTGACGGACATCGCAGCCGGCAGGCAGCTCAAGGTCATCGGCGAAGTGCTCGCCGGATGCGAGAGCATCATCGTGGCGACCGATGCCGGACGTGAGGGGGAACTCATCTTCCGGTGGATATATTCTTATTTGGGCTGTACCAAGCCGTTCAAACGGTTGTGGATCTCCTCGCTTACCGACGAGGCCATCCGTGAGGGAATGGCAAGCCTCAAGGAAGGAACCGGATATGACAGCCTGTATGCAGCCGCGGACAGCAGGGCGAAGGCGGATTGGCTGGTGGGCATGAATGCCAGCCGCGCATTGGCGGCAGCCTCCGGTTCGGTGAACAACTCCATCGGACGGGTACAGACACCGACCCTTGCCATGATATGCGCACGCTTCAAGGAGAACCGTAACTTCGTCTCCACACCATACTGGCAGTTGCATATAGTGCTGAAAAGGGACAACGGGCACCGGCAGTTCATCCACACGAAGGAGTTCAAGGACAAGAATATGGCGGAAGCGGCATACAAGAGTATTACCCCCGGATCGGTGGTAACAATCACTAAAGTAAAGCGAGGGAAGATATTCCAGCAGGCTCCGCTCCTATACGATTTGACAGCCCTCCAGAAGGACTGTAACATTCATTACGACCTTCCGGTGGACAAGACCCTTGCCATCACACAGTCCCTGTACGAGAAAAAACTGGTTTCATATCCGAGGACAGGCAGCAGGTATATTCCGCAGGATGTCATGGCGCACATTCCGGTATTGTTGGAAAAGATAACAGCCATGCCGGAGTTTCGTGAGTACAGAAGGAGCTTAGACCTTTCCGCCCTGAATACACGAAGCGTGGATGCCGCAAAAGTGACCGACCACCATGCGCTGATTATCACCGGTATCGTCCCTGAGGGATTGTCCGAAGCGGAATCCACGGTTTATACTCTGATAGCCGGCAGGATGCTGGAAGCCTTCTCTCCCCCTTGCGAGAAAGAACTGCTGCTCATGGAGTGCGTATGCGGGGGACTGGACTTCCACTCCCGTTCCACTGTTATCGCCAATCCGGGCTGGCGGGCGGTGTTCTCCCGAAAGGAGGACCGGGAAAAGGACGAGCCGGAAAGAGACGAAGGCACAGCATCTTTTACAGAGGGTGAGGAAATACCGGTCATGGGACATGGACTGTCACAGAAAAAGACATTGCCCAAACCTCTTTATACGGAAGCCACCCTGCTCACGGCTATGGAGAACTGCGGCAAGGAAATCACTGACGGACAGGCACGCGAAGCGGTGAAGGATACGGGTATCGGTACGCCTGCCACCCGTGCCGCCATCATCACGACCCTGCTCAAACGTGACTACATCGAGCGTTCCGGCAAGAGTATCCGTCCGACGGAAAAGGGGCTTTATCTCTATGAATCGGTAAAGGACATGATGGTGGCTGACGCGAAGCTGACCGGCACATGGGAAAAAGCACTGGAACAGATAGAGGGGCGTACCCTCGATCCGGAAAGCTTCATGCTCTCCATCAGGGAATACACGGGAAAAGTGACCGGCGAGATACTGCGTCTCAAATTTCCGGAGCCGTCATCATGCGTCCTTGCCTGCCCCAAGTGCAAGACCGGCAACGTGGTGGTGAAGTCCAAAGTCGCGAAATGCGACCGTGAAGGATGCGGACTGCTGGTGTTCCGCCATTTTCTGAACAAGGAACTGACGGACCAGCATCTCGAACAGCTTTTCTCTTCCGGTTCCACCCGACTGATCAAGGGTTTCAAGGGCAAGAAAGGGGTGTCTTTCGATGCGGCAATCATTTTTGACGAAAGTTTTAACCTGAAACTTTCTTTTCCAAAATCCAAGGGCGGGAAAGGTAAATGATACCGTCATTCCAATTCCGGGGCAAAGGTAGCGGAACCGCCCGTTTCCACCTGCAAGGTCGGGCCTTGCAGGTTTCGGGGGAAAATCATCCTCGCCCTGCTCCGGTATTTTCCCCGAAAACCTTGCCTGTGGAGGCGGTCCGCATCCTGGCCCCTGAAATTGGAAATGACATGTTTCACCTTTTAATAGCAAATGATCATGAAAGCAAAGGAATGTATCGAAAAACCGAGAACCGGCAAATGGATAAAAAGAATGGCACTGGCCGCCGCAGCCTTCATAATGTTCAGTTATCTTTATTCAAGAGGGATTTCACCGGTATGGGCGGCAGTCGCCATCGTCTGTTTCAGGGGATTCTTCAGGTTCCTCTATAAAATCGCCTGCCTTCTGGTAGCGGCGGCGATACTTTTCTGCATCCTCAGCTGCCTGGTATTCTGATTCCACCGGCATACAATATCGGGAAATGAAACAAATGCGGCATATAAACCACTGCAACACCTTGCAGGACAGGGCTGTCCCAACGGACGGCTCTTTTGGTATCCCATACTTTATGAAGACAAGGATGACGGGATCAGGGACGGAAAGGAAAGAGAGGCATATACAGCCATTGGCAGACCGGGAACTACAGGGCAAAGTTGGCAAACGCTTCTTTTCGGACGGCAAGGCCGGGACCCTTCGGGTTTCGCGGAAAAATCATCCTCGCCCGGAGGGCTTGCGGTATTTTTCCCGAAAGCCTTGCCTTTCCGGAAGCGTCTGCCGTAAAGCCCATGTAGTTCAACGGGCTGCCAAAGCCCGAGTATCCACAATTAAAATGATAAAGTCATGAATCAAGCAATCATCTCAAGACCGCCGACGGCACCGGTACAGATACCAATGCCGATACCGGCAAGAAGAAAGTACCATGTCCCGGAACCGACCGTCAAATTCCCTCCACGGGAAAAGGGCGGACCCGTACACATCTCCACACTGCTGGACCCGATACTGGAGATAAGCAGTCATCCTGACCGGAACAGGCTGCTGGCGGAGTTCTTCAACAGATAGAAAGAATACGGTTATTCACACTTTAATCCATATAATTATGTTTTTTACAGCAATCAACCAGATGATGACAGAAGGAGTCGACCTGACACTCGTCATCCGTAAAGCGAACGGACAAATGGCGGTATCCGTACTGCCGAAGTCAAACGGGCTGAAAGACGAAGCCCAGAACCACATTATCCCGTTGACCCTCAAGGGAGTTCCGCAGGAACTGGATACCGGATTCCTGCAAGCCGTCGCCCGGCCGGTGCAGAAAGCTACGGGACTGATCACCAACATGGCGCAGTTCGAGGCACAGACGGAAAAGGCCGCTTCCGAGAGCAAGGCGGCGAAGGATGCAAAGGCCAAGGAGACGAAAGAGGAGAAAGAGAAACGGGAGAAGTACGAGAAGCATCTCAAGAAAGCTGAGGAACTGATTGCCGCGGGAAACCATAAGGATGCAGTGACGGCTCTCGGACAGGCCCGACTTTATGCCAAGCCGCAGGACCAGAAGAAGATTGACGAGATGCTTGAGCAGCAGAAAAAGGCCATGAACCGGGGAAGCCTGTTCGAGCTGATGGAAGAATCGCCTGCACCGCAACAGCTTCGGTCACAACCACCGGCAGCAACGGCACAACAGTTGCAGCCTGCACCGCACTGTCCACCGCAATCCCAGGCATCAGGACCGGCGGGCGGACAAATTCCTGACGGGCAGCAGCAGACAATGTGGCCGCCACAGCAGCCTGCGCAAAGGCCTGCACCGCATCAGGCTCCCCCACAGCCGCAATACGCCGGACAACGGCCGATGAGCCGCCAGCTCCCTCCACAGCCTGTATATGCGGAACAACAGATTTCATACCGGCAGGAACAGGAGCAAAATCCCGAAGACCTCTATCCGTACTATCAGAGGGGACAGGAAGTCCCTACCTACCGCCCGGAAGATTATGAGGAATATCCCGATTTTCCGCAATCCATGTTAGAACCCAATGTTTCACATTATCAAAGCATTTAATATTATGGCATTAGAAATCAAGGGAATGACACGTTCATTCACATTCAAGAAAGGCAACGGTATGATCACACTCGATGACCCGAACACGTCGGACAGCCCCGAAATGGTCATGAACTACTACTCGAACTTCTATCCGGAACTGACCACGGCAACGGTGCACGGGCCGGTCATCAAGGAAGACAAGGCGGTGTATGAATTCAAAACTACCATCGGGATAAAAGGATAAAAGCAATGGGAAAGGACAATAAAAAACAGAAGAAATCATGTGTACCATTGGACGAACAGCAGGTGGAACGGCTTGCAAGGCTCATCATCGGACAGACCGTACGCAATATCCGTTACAGTACGGACAGGAAAGAAAGGATTACGGCACCGGGGGGTGCCGTTCCTCTTTTCTGAACGCCACGTTTCAGCCAAAACCTTTACCGAGTCTTGTCGTGGAAGATTCCGACGGGAAAAGGCATAATCTCATCACGCGGGAGAACTACGGATTTCTGCGTGACTCCTTCTTCAGATATGCCTATCTGATGGAGAAGGAGGCGGTACATACCCCGGGCCGGACGTTCGGGGAAGGGATCGCAAGGCTGCACGAGGAGATGGATGACCTTGTCGGTGAGGGGCTGAACGTCAATATTGAAGAGCAAGACGGACGGTTGCTGTTCAAGCTCTGGAAAGCCCATCATTGGGGAAAACTGACACTGTATTATTTCCCGATGAAATTCGTGGAGGCTCTCGGACCGGAATTGAGGCGTATCTCCATCACGTTCATCCATGAATTGATGAAGGCAAACGGAATACAGACCGTTCTAGACGAGGACGACACGGAATATGTTCTGACCTGGATTTCAGAGGAAGTACCGGAAGAGGCCCCGGAGGAAAGGAAAAAACGGCTGAGGCTCCTGCACTCCTACGAGAACGGCAGAATAAAGAGGCTGCTCCAAAGGGTGGAACGCAAGTGCTACTACAAGAACCTGCCGAAGGCACTTGACAGGTATAAAGCTCGGAACGACTACGAACGGTCGCTGGTTTCCGCCATGAAGGAGGGGTTACAATTCCTGTCACCGAAACGCGGCATCATGGAATACTGCTACGATCCTTTTTATGAGGAGGAACCGGAGTTCCACCCCATGTACCTCTACCAACAGATACGTGTAATCTATGACAGTTACGATATGGTGACGGACTATCTCGTGAATTGTTACAATTCCCACAGTAGGGAGACTTACGACATCATACCGGTCACGACACTCGCCCTGTCTCCCGAAACGGGAGAGCTGTTCCGCATGGATGACTACCCGGAACGCTTTTTCAAATGGGCGGACAAATTCATCAACATAATAATTTGAACACTATGATGGAAACAAACGAACTTACAAGAACTTTGAAGACCCAGCTTATCCCCAAGGCGGCACTGATAGCCTACGCCTCGGAGGATGACAAGAATTTTTTTCTGGAGATACGGGACATAAACGATCGTGGAAACATGGCGGAAGGCAGGCCTATAACGCAGGAATTCATGAACGAGCTTGTAAAGGGATATTCGGAAAGGCATAGCAGCACGCCTTACGGAAAAGTACCGTCCAACCTAATCTATTGCGATTCACGCAAGGGCAGCGAGCGGTATGTATGGTACAATCCCCCGCATAAGCGGATGATGTTCTTCAGCTCCGACCTCAAAATAGAAAATGCGGAATACAACCTGCCGGGAGTGATTTACGAGGCGGGGGAACATGGGATGAGGATATATGCTTACAAGGATGACATGCCCGGCAAGGATACGCTGCTATATGTCGCGCCGTTCTTCAACGTGACCGGCTCCAGCGTATGCCTGGGCTCTGCCAATATAGACTTGCCAAAGAACCTGACATACGAAAGCCTGCTGCAATACTGGGAAAAGAAATTCTGGCTGACGGAGTTTTCGCACTTGGGAGGCAACGGAAATCCGACCCGGTCGAACCTTGTGCTAGTAACGAAAACGGCCAGGAACAAACCATTCGACCTCAAAGAGTTGAAACCGTTGAACAATATGAAACTTAAAGACATACTGACATGAAAAGAGTACATTATACCGACAGTTACCTGATGAGTCCGCAGCATCCGGTAACGGTAAACCTGATCGGAGCGGGAGGAACCGGGTCGCAGGTACTCACCTGCCTGGCACGTCTTGACACAGCTCTGAGGGGACTCGGACACCCGGGACTGTTCGTTACACTGTATGACCCCGACACCGTGACGGAAGCCAACATCGGTCGCCAGCTTTTCGGACCGTCCGACCTGGGACAGAACAAGGCACAATGCCTCGTCACCCGGATAAACAATTTTTTCGGGAATGACTGGAAGGCGCAAGCGGACATCTATCCGGCAGTATTGAAGGATACCAGACGGGACAACCTGGCCAATATCACGATTACCTGTACCGATAACATCAAGTCACGGATCGACTTGTGGAATCTGTTGAGGGCTTTGCCGCAACCGACATACTGCACTTACGAGACCCCCTTGTACTGGATGGATTTCGGAAACACGCAGACCACGGGGCAAGTCGTGCTGGGTACCGTACCGAAGAAAATCAAACAGCCGGCGTCCAAACTTTATGAAACCGTCAATTCGCTAAAAGTCATCACCCGCATGGTGAAATACGCGAGAGTGAAGGAAACCGATTCCGGCCCGAGTTGTTCGCTGGCTGAAGCGTTGGAAAGACAGGACCTGTTTATTAACTCCACACTGGCACAACTCGGATGCGGCATCCTATGGAAGATGTTCCGAAACGGAGTGATCGAGCATAACGGATTGTACCTGAATCTGGACACGATGAAAGTGAACCCGATAATCATATAGACAGGTCAGCAGTTATAAATTCTTTCGCTTGAATGGAAAGAGTTCAGGAAACAGCCTCTCCATTTTGAGTTTTCCATTTTCTATATGGCAAGATATTCTTTGCATTGGCTCTGACACTCCGTTTCAAGTCTTCACGCAATATACAGAACGCGGTCTTTTACTTTATCATAAGTAGATGTTGGAAATTAGTTATACATTAAAATTTCGTTATTGTACTGTAGCTGCTTGTTCTGTACTCAGCTATGTGACTGAGTGCAGGGCGAGCAGATGCGGTGCAAGAACGTGATTTTAAGTATAACTAATTCTTAAGAATAGTATAAACTAATTTTCAACATCTACTTATTATGTCATATTACTCAATACAATGCTTTAGATAAAAATAATTAAAGCGTCTTTTATCAATCAAGAATAGTTTAGCTGGAGATATACATAACAGCTTGAAGTTTTTTGAATTACTTCCTGTTTTATTCCATATGTTAAACTAATAATTGATTGTTTATGACTAGTGTAAAAGTAAAATTCAGTCCTTCATCCGTTATCCTTAAAGAGGGAACGGTTCATTATCAAATAATTCATCATTGTAAAGTACGGCATATCCGCACCGGTTACAAACTGTTTCCAAGTGAGTGGATTTCTGCTTCCGGTGAAATCAATGTCTCGGCAGGAAGTGGAGAAGGCCGAAAAAGCTATCTTGCCGCATTAAAAAATCAAATTGATAAAGACCTTTTCCGAATAAAGAAATGCATCAACCGATTGAATCAGGAAGACAGCCCTTTCACTGTGGACCGTATAATAGAACTTTACACTGCTCCTGAAGGGAATTGCACTTTCCTTTTATATGGAAAAGAACTGCTGGTAGAATTGAGGCAGATAGGTAAGGTACGCACAGCTGGTACCTATCAGTGTGCCTTGAACAGTTTTGAACGTTACTTGAATAACCGTGGAGATGTCCCGTTGGATGAAATGGATTCCAATCAGATGATAGCTTATGAAAGCTGGCTCAAAGGGAATGGCATCTGCCCGAATAGCTGTTCGTATTATATGCGTAACCTCAGGGCCATTTATAACCGGGCCGTGAATGAAGGGCTTGTTGTTCAACGAAATCCCTTCAAGCATGTCTATACCGGCATAGACAAAACGAAGAAACGGGCGGTTTCCCTCAGCGTGATTCGAAGAATACGGGATTTGGATCTTAATAAGAAGTCTCTCATTTTTGCCAGAGACATCTTTATGTTCAGTTTTTATACACGTGGAATGTCCTTTGTGGATATGGCATTCCTGAAAAAGAAAGACCTCCAGAATGGAATCCTGACCTATCGGAGAAAAAAAACCGGTCAGCAATTGTTTATCAAATGGGAAAAGCCCATGCAGGAACTTATTGATAAATACAATACCTCTGAAACTTCCTACCTGCTACCAATTATTCAGAACAATGGTGTGGACGAATGGCATCAATACCAAAATGAAGCGCACCGTATCAACAGAAATCTGAAACACATTGGCAAACAAATGGGTCTGGGTATTCCACTTACCACCTATGTTGCCCGCCATGCTTGGGCCAGCATCGCTCAAAGTAAAAATGTTTCTTTGCCTGTCATCAGTGAGGCACTGGGACATGATTCGGAGCAAACCACCCGAATTTATCTTGCCTCTTTAGACACATCTATTGTAGACAAGGCAAATAGTCTCATTTTGATGTCTATATAAATAAATACCGAAAAAGGTACATATCTTCTTAAGAGAAGTATATTTCGTTTGCAAAAGTACGAAAAAATCTAAAAATCAAGGCATAAAGCGAACTTTTTTTACTACTTATTTTTAAGAATCTTCAACATAATGCGTAAAATGAAAAACAATCATCCCCATATATCCTCTAACATGACTTTGTTTATCAAGTTATTATCGCTTTATAACTAAAAGATGTACTTCTCTTAAGAAGATAAAGTGACTATCGCTACTCTTTCAAGTTCATTATATAGATGTACTTCTCTTAAGAAGAGTAGTATGTTTTAGTATAAGTGAACACTTGCCTTTTAGAATAGCGATGCAAGGGATGATTAAAGGAATAAAAGATTCCTACTTTTGGAAAGTATTTTGTAACTGCCTGATTATTAACAAATAGAATAATCGTGCAGGATTGGTGATATTTGCCTGAACTAAAGTATATCAATGGGAAATACTGAATACGCACAATGGTATGTCATGCGTGATTTAAAACGGTGTAATGCTAAAAAGCCGGCATACAAACAACTGCAAGAAGCAGGAGTAAAGGTGTTTGTCCCCTTGAAGTGGCAAATCATTTTGCAAAAGGGCAAAAAGGTGCGTGAGAAAGTTCCGGTCATTCAAGATTTGCTCTTTGTTTATGATTCCCGTCAGCATTTGGACTCCATTGTGGAAAGAACCAAAACGCTTCAATACCGTTGGTTGCGGAATACGTTCCGGGAGCCTATGACTGTGTCTGATTTGGAAATGGACAGATTCATACAAGCCGTCAGCAGTTCCGATTCACCCAAATATTATTTGCCGGAAGAAATAACCCCTCAGATGTGCGGACATAAAATTCGGATTATAGGAGGCGCTCTCAATGGATATGAGGGCTGTTTGCTTAAAATACGAGGCAGCAAGATAAAACGCTTGCTTGTCGAATTAAAGGGTTATCTCGCTGTTGGTGTGGAGGTTCTTCCTGAGTATATTCAATTTGCCTGATACGATATTTATGACTGTTATTTCAAATGTAATGGACAATTCCAGTGCCTTTTGGGTTGTCAACTCCTTGTTTGTATTCGCCTTGAGCGTATTTTGTGCCGGCGTCTTGATTCCACAAATCTTGTTGATATCATTTCGTAAGCGTCTGTTTGATGTGCCTGATGAACGGAAGATCCATCAGGGAGTAGTACCCCGTTTAGGAGGGATAGCCTTCAAGCCGGTTGTCTTTTTCTCGGTGGCACTTGCTTTGGGACTCAATATGTTGTTGGGATACGGTCAGCTTCTTGGTAATATCGGCAGTGAAAGCCGCCCGTTGGCATTCGGCTTCTGTACCATTATGATGCTTTATCTGGTTGGTATGGCTGATGACCTGATTGGTATCCGTTACCGTGCCAAGTTCGCCATACAGATTATTTGCGGATTACTGGTCATTGCAGGCGGGCTGTGGATCAATAACCTGCACGGTTTGCTGTTTATTCACGCTCTTCCTGAATGGATTGGATACCCCATTACCTTATTCGCCGTGGTATTTATTATCAATGCCATCAATCTGATAGATGGGATAGACGGATTGGCTTCCGGATTGTGTGGAGTGGCTATGCTTTTTTATGGATTGGTGTTTTTTATAATAGGCGAATACATTTATGCCCTGCTCGCTTTTGCGACACTTGGAGTGCTCGTCCCCTTTTTCTATTATAACGTATTTGGAGATCCTGCCAAAAAGAACAAAATATTCATGGGTGATACCGGCAGCTTGACGATTGGTATGATGACTTGCATTTTAAGTCTGAAACTGCTTAACGGGTTTCCGGTAAATCCCTCTATGCAACAGCCTAATGCTTTCTTTTTAGCCTATTCACCGCTTATCATTCCCTGTTTTGATGTGGTACGGGTTTATTTGCACCGTGTGCGAAACGGAAAGAATCCCTTTTTGCCAGATAAGAACCATATCCATCACAAAATGCTTGCCATTGGTATGAAGCAGCGTACAGCCATGATTACCATTGTGCTTATATCCGTCTGTTTTACCCTGTGCAATATTTTGCTTTCACGTTATATAAATGTAACCTTACTTTTAGTACTGGACATCTTTATATGGACCTTGGGTAATCTATGGTTAACCCGTAGAATCCATATAGCTCATTCGAAACTATAGTTTTATATCAATATGAATTTTTGCAAAAATTTAATTGGGGCAATATTACTCCTGTTTTTAGGAGCTTGCTCAACTTCAAAAGAAGTCGTTTATTTTCAAGATTTACGTCCGGGCGAAAGTGAATTGGCACTTACTGATCCGGTAGAGATTAAGATTCAGCCGAAAGACAAATTGTCTATTTTAGTCAACAGCCAGGATTTGCGCCTAACCAACCTGTTTAACTTGCCGATTGTTTCTCAACAGATCGGCATGGAGGGCTCTTCCGGTTCTAATCGTGGTGTGTCCGGTTATACGGTAGATTCCAAAGGGAACATTGACTTTCCCGTGTTGGGAGAAATCCATATAGCCGGTATGACCCGTGAAGAGGTGGCTACCTATATAAAAAAAGAGCTACAGTCGCATGATTTGATTAAAGACCCTGTTGTTACGGTGGAATATATGAATCTCAGCGTAGCCGTAATGGGTGAAGTGAACAATCCCGGCCGTTTTAGTATCGACAAGGATAACCTTACCATCCTGGATGCCTTAAGCCAAGCGGGAGACCTCACTATTTACGGAAAGAGAGAAAAGGTATTAGTATTACGTAAAGAAGAAGGAAAACAGCGGGTTTATGGTGTCAATCTCTGTTCGGCTGAGCATCTTTATACTTCACCTGCCTATTATCTGCAACAGAATGATGTGGTATATGTGGAGCCTAATGCCACCAAAGCCCGTCAGTCTACCGTAAACGGGAACAATGTGCGCAGCACCTCTTTCTGGATTTCCCTGGCTTCTTTATTGACCTCCATCGCTGTACTTATCGCTAAATAAAAAAGAGAAATGGCTACTATTCAGAATAAATCAACAGTACAAAATACGCAGGATTTCATTACCATACAGGATTTGTTTTACCTCTGTCTCAACAAATGGCACTGGTTTGCCATTTCATTGGCCTTATGTTTGGGGGTTGCGACCTTTTATCTGTTGAGAACCCCATCGGTATATGTCAGAACTGCCTCTATTTTGATTAAGGACGATTCCAAAGGGAAATCTTCTTCTACGGATATGGAGTCTTTTTCCGATCTGGGACTGTTTACGACCAACACCAATGTCTATAACGAGATGGGAACTTTGAAGTCTCCCGACATCATGCGTGAAGTGGTGTCTCGATTGCATTTGGAAATGAATTATCAGACAGACGGACGTTTTCATAAACAGACTGTGTATGGAAACCAACTTCCTGTCCAGGTGGTGATTCCTAATCTTTCCGAGAATGAATCCGCAACTTTCGAACTGCATCTGGCAAAGGATGGTGCAGTGGAATTATCCTCTTTTACACGGAATGGAACAGAAATAGAAAATGATGGTTTTGTGAAAGGCAATTTGAATGACAGTATTCAAAGCCCCCTAGGTCCTATTGTCGTTATTCCATCGGCTGCTTATTCAGGCAAAATAGAAAGTACCATTTATGTAACCCGCCAGTCTTTGTCTGCGGCATCAGCTGGCTGTTCTGCTCGCTTGAATATATCCCAGAACGATGAGAAGTCCAATATCATCACGCTGTCTTTCCAGGATGTGTGCACCCAACGGGCGGAAGATGTGCTCAATACCCTTATATCCGTTTACAATGAGAACTGGGTAAGGGACAAGAATCAGATAGCGGTCAGTACATCCATGTTCATCAATGAGCGTTTGGGTGTGATTGAGGGTGAGCTTGGCAATGTGGATGATGATATATCTTCTTTCAAAAGTGAGCATTTGCTGCCGGATGTACAGGCGGCAGCAAATATGTATATGACTCAAGCCAATGAAGCCAATGCCGCAATTCGTGAATTGAACAACCAGACATATATGGCCCGATACATAAAGAACTATTTGACCAATGAAAACAATAAACATCAGTTACTCCCTGCCAATTCCGGCATTGAAAATGCAAACCTTGCCACACAGTTGAATGAATATAATACCAAGTTATTGGAGCGCAATAGCTTGGTGTCTCATAGTAGTGCCAAGAACCCCTTAGTCAGGGAAATGGACAAGTCGTTGGATGATATGCGAAGCGCTTTGATCACTTCCATTGACAACCAAATGGTAGCTTTGCGTGCACAAATCAGAAGTTTGGAGGCCATTGGGGGACAGGCAACTTCGCAGATTGCCTCCAACCCGAAGCAGTCCAAATACCTGCTTAGCGTGGAGCGCCAACAAAAGGTGAAGGAGTCACTTTACCTATATCTGTTACAAAAACGTGAGGAGAACGAGCTTTCTCAGGCATTTACGGCCTACAATACCCGTATTATAACAAAGCCTGGAGGAAGCATGATTCCTACCGCTCCCGTAAAGAAGAACATTTTCCTGGTGGCTTTTGCCTTGGGTATATTGATACCGATAGTCATTGTGTTCATGCGTGAAAACATGAATACCCGTGTTCGTGGAAGAAAAGACCTGGAGGGCTTGAGCGTTCCTTTTATCGGAGAGATTCCTTTGTCTATACGTGGCAAGAAAAGAGTAAAATCACATGAGGAACATACCATTGTGGTTAAAGAAGGAAGCCGTGATATTATGAATGAGGCTTTTCGTGTCTTGCGTACCAATCTGGAATTCATGATTGGCAAAGATCAATCCTCCAATGTGATTGTAGTTACCTCGTTCAATCCGGGCAGTGGAAAATCGTTCTTGACCATGAACATAGCCATGAGTCTTGCCATCAAAAATAAAAAAGTATTGGTTATTGACGGCGACCTTCGCCATGCCTCTGCTTCAGCTTATATCCATTCGCCCAAAATTGGTTTGAGTAATTATTTAGGAGGACAAGTGGATCGGATTTCTGACATTATTGTTACAGATGAGAAACATGCTTCATTCAGTTTCATCCCCGTAGGTACCATCCCTCCCAATCCGACCGAACTGTTGTTTGATGACCGGTTACGGGAAGCAATCGATACTTTAAAGCAACAATATGATATTGTATTGATTGACTGTCCGCCGGTTGAACTGGTAGCCGATACGCAAATCATAGAGAAACTGGCCGATCGTACGATTTTTGTGGTACGTGCAGGCCTGTTGGAGCGCAGCATGCTTCCAGAGTTGGAAAATATTTACCGAGAAATGAAGTACAAGAATATGTCTGTAATTCTCAATGGAACGGAAGGATCTGGCGGACGGTACGGTTATCAATATGGTTACAAGTACGGCTACAATTATGGATATGCCGGATATACGAAGGAAGAGTAAACGGAAAGATGTGGTCTTTTAGAAAGCGTATCAGCCTTGCTGACAGTGGAATCTTTCGGGAATTCACCGACTGGCACTGTCATCTGCTCCCCGGAGTGGATGACGGCGTGCAGACAATGGAAGAGAGTCTGCAAATCCTATCCCTCTATGAACAGTTGGGTGTAAAAGATGTTTGGTTGACTCCGCACATCATGGAGGATATGCCAAATACGACATCCGTTCTGAAAGCCCGTTTTGAGGAATTGAAAACTGTTTATCAAGGAGACATCGCACTGCATCTTGCAGCTGAGAATATGCTCGATAACCTCTTCGAGGAACGCTTGGCGAAGAGTGACCTGCTTCCGTTGAGCAAAAACGGGAAGCACCTATTAGTAGAGACTTCCTACTTCAATCCTCCGATGGGACTGAACAACATCCTACTCCGCATCAAGTCGAAAGGATATACACCTGTTCTGGCGCATCCTGAACGGTATAATTACATGGAGGAGAGCGACTACCGTCAATTGAAAGGATTGAGTGTAAAATTTCAACTTAATCTCTTCTCTTTGGTCGGTGCATACGGAACAGAAGTAAGGAAGAAAGCCAGATGGCTGATGAAAAAAGGTTTCTATGACTTGGCGGGTAGCGACACACACGGTCTCGCTGTCTTGGAGTCAACTATATACAAACAAAAATTACCACAAACCGGCTATGAACAGGTGTTCAAAGCCGATCTATGGTAACTGAAAACAGATTAAGTAGCAGATTCAATGTTATGGTATTCACACATTCGTAACTATTCAGCGATAAATATTTTCACTAATGGTTGTATTAAGAAGAAAATAGTTTTATATTGAAAAAATAAAAAAGAATATGTAAACAAATAGAAAGTAGATGTATCTATTTTGTATGCTTTTCTCTTTTTCTTAGCAAACACTATCATCGGAAACATCTGATTATCAACATTGTTTAATCGCTGAATAGTTACATACATTCTTTTAATTGTTAATTATGTGTAAAGTAAATTTGTATCATGTCAGAAGGACACGGACATGATGTACCGCACCGGACACTTTATCTTTATAATCGGACTCTCCGAAGTCTTCCAATGAACTGCGGATCGTATCCGTGAAATGTTTCTTATTTCTGAAAGCCAAGCCATCATTGCCAACCATTATGACAACATTTATAAAAAATAGATAGTGTGTCCAGTTTGATGTCCTAGCTTTTAGTTCAAAAAAGATATGATATAAGTTCCAAAGTTCTGATAATCACACCTCTTTAAAACATAATGACCTCATGAATTAGCAATACTTTTTCGTCTGTTAAAATTGTACCTAAAAACAATACTATTTTAGTTAATAATCAATAGATTAAGTTGTTAATTCAATATCAAAAACGAGAACGTAGAACTGGACACCCTAAAAAATAGATGCTTACAAGAGAATGCCTACAGTCGTTGCACGCTTAGAACCAAGTAAGAAAAATGCCGGGCGTGGTACGGTCTATTATCGAATCTACAAAGGGCACAATCGGAGGATGGAATTTTCTTCTCGTCTTCACATATCTGTTATTTCTTGGGATGAAACCAAGCGGACAGTAAAAGGAGATAATCCCGAAGCTTGTCGCTTCCGTACCCAAATCCGGACAGACCTTGAACTTTTGCGCAAAATCATTACGGAAGATGATGCCGGTCTTCTGACTATGGGCGACATAATACATATTTTCAAACGCCAAAGAACGGTTTTTCATCATCCAAAATAGAAAGATGGAAATTTTTAAAAAACTTTTAACGGATGTAGGGACTATGTCAACATGATGTATAGTAAAATCACTTTGGCTGTAAGTTACTATTAAATTCAGATTCTATATAGATTTTGTTTAACATTTGGCATATTTAAAATATTAAATTAAGACAATCTTTATGAAATTATCAATTATCATACCAGCTTACAACGTTGAGCAATATATAGGTAAATGTCTGGATTCCGTTTATAAATATCCCTCATCTGAAAGGGACTTTGAGGTGATAGTTATTGATGATGGTTCATCGGATAACACCTTGACTATTGCAAATGACATAAAGTATGCACATACGAATCTAAAGGTAATCCACAAGGAGAATGAAGGTGTGTGTACTGCTAGAAATTTAGGATTGGAGGAAGCAAAGGGTGAATATGTCATGTTTGTAGATGCCGATGACTGGATAATGGGGGGGGGTAAAACAGCTTATTGAAAGTATAGATAGGCATAAAGGGGCAGAAGTAATAGCTTTCCGTTGCTATTTGGATGACGGGACAACAGAGTTCGGAAAATGGAACTTCCCAACATACAAAGTATATAAAGGAACCGACTTGTTCTTGTCACATGGTTTTGTCCGAGGCAGTGTGTGGGGGGGCTTTCTATTCCCTGAAATTTCTGAATAGGTATTCCATAAGATTTCCGCTTGGTATCACACACGGTGAGGACACATTTTTCTCTACCCTTGTAGGAATGTATGCAGAAAACTACCAATTTGAAGACAAACATATATACACCGTTTACGCAAGACAAGGAAGCGCATGCAGGACACATGATATGAAACGGGTATATCGATATAAAAACAACTTGATAACCATTAACGAATATCTGAACGATCATCCAAACCTTACCGAAGAACAAAAAAGCATGATGAGAAATCTCTTATTCAATGTGCTAAGTAGTTCCATCATCATGTATATGTTCGTAGGCGGGCGCAATCCATGGTATCTAAAACGAATGTTAGGAATCAAGCAATACCTGCCCATCAGTATCAACGGTGTATCAAACATGATAACGAAAAACAAGATACGGTTAATGAATTTCTCGTACGTACTGTATTTCGTATTGTATCAAATGTATTTTAAATTCAAGAAAATAATATAGGATTACAATAATGGTAAGCAGTGTAAGAAGCAATTTCCTTTGGAATTTATTACTTAATATATCAGGTTACTTATACTCCATTCTCACATTTCCATATGTAACACGGGTATTGGGAGCTGAAGGACTTGGTATTGCGAGTTTTGCTTTGAGCATCGTTGATTATGCAATACTGTTGGCTTCACTCGGAATAAGTGCAGTAGGAATACGTTATATCGCACAAAATAGCGACGATGAGAAGAAAAGGACAGAACTGTTTAATGGGTTGACTTCGATACATTTGACTTTGTCGCTTGTTTTGTTACTAATTTACTTGCTTTTTGTTACCTATATTCCCCAATTAAGCGAATATAAGACACTTTATTGGATAGGCGGAACAAAGATATTGTTCAATGTCTTTCTCGTGGAATGGTTGTTTCAGGGTATGCAGGATTTTAGATATATCACACTGCGAACCTTGTTTATAAGGACACTATATATTTTAGGTGTCTTCCTCTTTGTCAGGGATAGAGGTGATTATGATAACTACTTTTATGTGACCATTGGTCAAATAGCCATCAATGCCACAATAAACTGGAAATATTCAAGGCGATATGCCAGATTTAAGTACAGTATTCGGAAATGCAAAGAATATCTTTTTCCTATCTTATCTATGGGAATAGACAAGATACTGCTATCCTTCTACGCTACATTCAATGTCCTGTTTTTGGGATTCAGTTGCGGGAATCTTGCAGTAGGCTACTATACAGCTGCAATAAAGTTATATACAATCATCCTGTCTGTAATCGTTGCATTCAACTCTGTATTCGTTCCCTATCTTAATGATATCTATGCAAAAGGTAACCTGAATGCATTCCGAGAGATAATCATAAGGTCGATACGACTGATTAGTACAGTATCTATACCTTTAATTGTAGGTGGAATCATACTGGCACCACAGATAATCATGTTAGTCGCAGGGTCAGGTTATGAGAATGCAGTCTTCCCTTTCAGGGTGATACTCATTCAAGTCTTGTTTGTCGGCTTGGCACAAGTATTCAAAGACCAGATATTATTGACATATAAAAAATTCAAGCAGATACTTTTTGTCACATGTTTGACAACCAGTCTTTCACTTTTGATGATTGTCATATTAGTTCCTCATTATGCAGAAAAAGGAACGGCATTGGCTGTTGCAGTACCGCACCTGATTGAAATTATCATGTTTACTCACTATGCACGTAAATGCATAGACATTCCCCCTATATATCAGCATTTGGCTACTAATTGTCTGATTAGCGTTCCCATCATTGTAATATGCGAAATCGCAAAAACATATATAAACCATTATGTGATAGTATTGGTGACAGCTATCATTATTTCTTTTATCTATTGGACTTTTGTGAAGTTCTATATCATAAAAGACACACTTTTGTTAGATCAAATAAAAAAGATAATATGTCAAGTTGTGCCGAAAAAGAACGGGTAGTTTGGATTGACTGGGCAAAGGCATTACTAATTTATTTTGTCGTAGTGGGACATGCCGGTTGTAAAGACAATGTACAAATCATATTGTATGCATTTCATATGCCCGCATTCTTTGTCATTTCCGGCTATCTGTATAGACCTAGACAATGCCTGAAAACCATCAAGTGTCTGGTCATTCCCATTATCATCTATTCCACCGTTAATTTAGTTTTCAAGTTTGCCTTGGACATGACAAGACACGGATGCATAGACCTATTCCATTATGCTACGATGTCTTGGAGGGCTTTTTATGCAGTGGCATGGGGGAAGGATGGTTACGTCACCTTATTTGTCGGAGTATGGTTCGTCGTTGTACTCGCCTTGTGCCGTTGTCTTATGGGAGATGTGAAGTACTTCAAATTCATCAGCCAACATTACATTGAATTAGCACTTTTGATGATGTTATGGATGGTTTGTGAAAAACATATATTTCCGACTAATTCGAGTGATATACAAGATATGTATCTTTATAGAGTACTATCTTGTTTCCCATTCATGGCATTAGGGAAATTCATAAAAGAACAACAGCTACAACTTGTTGGTTTTATGAGTTATAAATTACCCCCCCCCTAAAAATCTGCAGGGTACATTAAGCAAAATACTAATCTTGATATTGGGTATTATTGTTGTACTGGACAATGGATTGGTCTATGTATGGAGTAATGATTATGGTGATAACACGTTCGTGTTTTTCACAGGTGCAATCATTCTGTCATTTTCATTGTTCAAAGCCTGCAACTATTTAAAAGCAAATATGTTTATCAAGACCATAAGTAACGGAACACTGATGATATTGGGTGTGCATAGCATAACAATAGTAGTATTCCATAACGCCCTTGAATTGTGTCATATAGCCAATACATCCATCGAACCGTGGATAGTCGGATTGCTAACAATGTTTGTTTGCTACTATCCTATCCAGTGGTTATCTTTAAAATTTCCCATCTTGTTGGGTAAATAAAATCAATCCATGCAACAGTTTCAGAGTTTATTATGTAACTTCTACCTCTTTGTGAAATATTTGCTGGGGGGGGGTAAAACGACGTTTGACTCAAACAATTGTCGTCACAATATTAAAGAACGCGAAAGCCAATTTTTATGAAAAGAGTATTATTTTTTATGGAATGCCTGTCTTGAACATTCAAAAAGGAGCGAATATCTTCATTGGACAACATTTTATATGCACATCAGGCATACAATATCCAATAGACAACAGAATATGCAGTAAGATCAATGTCATGAAAGATGCCACATTGTCCATAGGGGATGATGTGGGAATGTCGAATACGTGTATTCACTGTCATAAAAGCATTACCATCGAAAAGGGAACAAAGATAGGTGCGGGATGCTTGATTGTTGATACGGACTTCCATAGTCTACATTGGGAAGACAGAGCCGATCATACAGACATAGAAAAAAGACAGTGTAAGCCAGTCCATATAGGAGCATACGCATTCATCGGTACTAACAGTATCATACTGAAAGGTGTAAATATCGGAGAAAAAGCAATAATAGGAGCAGGGAGTGTCGTGTCAAGAGATATTCCATCCGGTGAAATTTGGGGTGGTAATCCTGCCAAATTCATCAAGAAGATACCATAGTCATGATAAAAGAAATCGAAGTAGTAGAAGAGAGGTTGATATTCCAGGATTATATTCTATTTATCATCATCTTTCTCTGCACATATTTTAATTGGGGAGTCTGGAGTACGGTGACATCATTTTTGCCGCTACTGAAATTAATGGGTGCGCCATTGTTGTGCTTTATTCTTTCGTTCTACTTATTTTCCCATTCGCTAATGAGGAATTATAGAACCTTGTACCAACCTCTCCATTTATTAATCATCATAGCTTCCTTTTGGACTTTTTTCAAACTTTTCCAAACCATACAGACCACAGGATTCAATGCCGCTTTTACCGTATATCGTCGCAATTATATCGTTCTACCCTCATTCCTGCTGTGTATGCCCTATATATCAGCAATGAGTATTCAACGACTTGAAAAATTCGGTGGTCTAATACTGAAATGGATTATTCCGCTGACAATCTTGTATGTACTACAATGCTGTGGCATCCCATTGTTCTCCAGCAATATTACCTACCAAACAAGTGGAGAAGTCACAGTACTTCGCAACATCTTAGGTATGCCACCTGTACTTCCTGTGATTTTAGCATTTTGCTTTGTTTGTTACCTCAAACTCCACGAAAAGAGATTCTTGAAGTTTGTATTGATTGCTCTTTTCGTAACCTTTATTTCGTTTACGCGCAGCCTGATTGCATCTGCCGCTTTTGTAGTCACACTTGCAATGCTATTTTATATTTGGAAAAATGGTATGCACTCCCGCTTGTTCATGTTGGTGTTCTATGTCTTACTGGCTACAATGCTACTGATGATCATCTACCCCTCGGCATTTTACTTTTGGGACAATCTGATAGATAACACCCTAAATTCACAGCTTGCCAAGAATCAAGGCACCTATGCCTTTAGACAACGACTGATTGAGAAAGTTATCATCAAGTTAGAAAATCATGATGATATTCTAACAGGATTAGGCTATGTGAGAGATGTCGCCAAAGGAAAATACAGCTTCGTCTTAGGAGGAGATACATATATTGCCCCCATTCTATGGTGCGAAGGCTTCATCGGACTTATTTTACGATGCTTGCCGTTTGTATATCTCTTATGGAGCGGTTTTAAGTTGTATAGCCATTCTTTAGACGAAATGGAAGAAGTAATTGGAATAGTGATTCTGGCTTGCGTACTTTCAGAAATTCCCAATTACGTGCAATCATCGGTTATCATGCATTATAATCATGTGATGGGAATGTTATATATGCTTTTGGTATATGCATATAAAAGACGTAATGAAATTGATTAAAACAAGATAGCTATATGCTTAAAATTTCAGTTGTAACAGTGTCGTTCAATCAAGGACGATTTATCCGTCAAAACATAGAATCGGTTTTGAATCAGGGATATACTAACTTTGAACATGTCATCATAGATGGTGGCTCCACTGATGAAACCATCTCTATACTGAAAGAGTATCCACACCTAAATTGGGTTTCAGAGAAGGACAAAGGACAATCAGATGGACTAAACAAAGGGTTCAGAAAGGCAACAGGGGAAATAATAGTTTGGATAAACAGTGACGATATGCTCGCACCTGGAGCGTTGCATATTATTGATGATTTTTTCTCCAATAGCCCGGACAAGTATCTGCTTACAGGGCATCAAGTCATCATTGATGGTGATGGAAATAGACTTCGTGTATTGAAAGCACATCCTTTTACATACGACCATTTACTCAATGATCCGTCGTCTGTAATGCAAAATTCCACCGTATTCAGACGTTCAGTATTAGAAGATGTCGGGTACTTGGACGAACGATTTCACTACACGATGGATCATGAACTGTTCGTGAGGATAGTCCGTAAATATAAAAGCTATACCGTAGATGCGGAAATTGGTTATTTCCGAGTATGGGAAGAAAGTAAAACGACTACATCTCAAATATGCTTTTTCAAGGAATTAGCTCACATGAAAATTAAACATCATGCACGCTTAATTTCCAAAGGAAATGCTTGGTTGGTTTGGCAATTTATCAAAGAGCCATTCAAACGGATACCGGGTTTTAGAAACCTAATAAGAAGAATAAAAGGAGTAGAACCTATACATTATTGATTAGTAGGGTAATATGGCTGTAAATGTATTGATTATCTCGTCTGCTATCAGTCCAAACGGAGGTACGATAGGCAAAATACGAAAACTTATAACTACATCCAATGGCATTAATTATTCTATCTATTTTGTGTGCAATAAACAGAATATAGCCAATGCGAAGGAAGAAGACAGTTTTTATAGGTGCAATGGCATCAAAGCCTTTTATGGCAATTATGGGAGGAATCTGTTTCGGTTTGCTTTGGATATACATAATGTGGTAAAGCAGGAAAAAATAGATATTGTACATTTCTATTTTAATGTTGAACATTCATTTGTTTTGGTTTTAAAGCTATTGTGCCCCAAGACCATCTATGTACGCTCTTTTGTCGGATATATTCCTCTGTCCGGGCTGCAAAAGAGGCTGATGTCACTGGTTATACGCATGGTTGATAACTATATCTATATCTCCAAATACATAGAAGCTATGTATCAAAAAGATTTCAAGCAATTGAAATCAAAAAAGGGGACAATCATTTATAACTGTCCAGTGAATGTAGCTAAGGTTTCAGATAGTCAAGAAAGAAACCTTGTATTGTATGTAGGGGGACTCAATAGGCATAAGAACGTATTCCTTCTTGTTGAGATGATGAACCAAGTTGTGAATACATACAGACGTTCAGACATTATCTTGACAATCATTGGTGACGGCCCATGCCGTGAGGATTTAGAGAAGATGATACATGAGTACGGGATCGCAGATAATGTCCGGCTGTTGGGATACAAGAAGAATATAGCGGATTATTTGAACAAAACACAGATTTACGTGCATCCCGCAACAAACGAGGGATTTGGAATCAGTGTGGTAGAAGCTATGTTTATGAAATGTCCTTGCATGGTAGCCAATGCCTCGGCATTGCCCGAACTGGTTGATGAGCATTGCGGATACATCCTGCCACCATCGGATTCTACAGCCTGGGCAAAACAGTTGATAGCGATGGTAGATAATCCATCATTATGTTGTAGGATGGGGGAAGAGGCCTCTAAAAGAGCACGAAAAATGTTTTCGGAAGAGGCGTTTGTCCATAATCACGACAATTATTATCGTAGTTTAATTAAAAGTAATCATAGACAATGAAAGAAATTGAAATTGCAGTAATCGGACTTGGTTATGTGGGATTGCCATTAGCAAGATTATTCTCCACCAAATTTCGAACAGTGGGATTTGATATGAACAAGGATCGGGTCGAGAGCCTGATGAGTGGACACGATGCAACTCTTGAGGTAGAAGATTCGTTGCTCCAAGAAGCGATTCAGAAGAATGGATTCAAGTGTACCACAGACTTGGAAGATATAAGAGACTGCAACTTCTATGTTGTGGCAGTTCCAACTCCTGTGGATGAGAACAACCGACCCGACCTCAAACCATTGTGGGGCGCGAGTGAGACCGTTGGTAAGGTAATCTCTAAGGGAGATATTGTGGTTTACGAATCCACCGTATATCCTGGCGTGACCGAAGAAGAGTGTTTACCCATGGTGGAACGTGTGAGCGGATTGAAATTTAATGTTGATTTCTACGCCGGTTACAGTCCTGAACGCATCAATCCCGGTGACAAACAGCATACCGTCGAGAAAATCAAGAAAGTCACCTCGGGATCTACACCCGAAATTGCCGATATCGTAGATGGTGTGTACAATTCGGTACTCATCAACGGTACACACAAAGCACCTTCGATAAAAGTTGCAGAGGCATCGAAGATAATTGAGAACAGCCAGCGTGATGTAAACATTGCCTTTATGAATGAATTGGCCAAAATATTTAATGCCATGGGAATCGACACGCATGATGTTATTGAAGCGGCAGCCTCGAAGTGGAATTTCATCAAACTAAGCCCAGGTCTTGTGGGAGGGCACTGCATCTCTGTTGACCCCTATTACCTGATTCAGAAAGCACAGGTGTATGGTGTGCTGCCACGTGTGATGTCGAATGCACGTCGCCTTAACGACGGCATGGGAGAGTATGTGGCACAACAGGTCATCAAACTGATGAATAAAAAAGGTGTGCTGGTAAAAGATGCGCATATCTTATTATTGGGCATCACATTCAAGGAGAATTGTCCTGATATCCGTAATACCAAAGTGGTGGATATTTATCATACACTAAAGGAATATACAGCCAATATGACTGTTTGTGACCCATGGGCTGATGCAGATGCTGTAAAGCATGAATACGGAATCGACATTGTCAAAGAAGTTATAAACGATGAAAAATATGATGCAGTGGTACTTTGTGTAGCACATCATATATTCCTGAACATGGATATACGTAGTATGCTACGTGATGAGACCAGCGTAGTGTATGATGTGAAAGGGACGCTTGACCGTACGGTAATTGATGGGAGACTGTAACATGACAATACTCGATCTTATCAAGACAGATCTCGCAGCCATACGCGCAAAGAGTGATATGTGGCATATCATCTTATACTTCCTTTTCAGTCATGACAAGCGCGCCTTACTCCTCATCAGATTAGTGAACTTGGGGGGGGGTAATTTCAAGGCTTTGCAAGCATATACTTAAACATTATTATTTTATTGAAGCTAATTGTAAGGATATTGGTCCTTATTTCCGGATGCCCCATCCTTATGGAATCATATTGAGTGCAGAAAAAATCGGTCAGAACTGTCTGATAGGGCAATATGTGACATTGGGAGGCAATAATTGCAAAGAACGCCTTGAGGAAGGAAAATGTATAAGGACACCTATCGTAGGCGACAATGTAAATATCCTTGCAGGAAGTGTCGTGGCAGGACCAATTATTATAGGAAATGATGTAGTCATCGGATCCAATAGCACTGTTACGTTTGATGTAGAAGCCAACACCTTATTATACAATAGACCGATTGTATCAAAACATAAAATCATTGTCCCTGGTTACAAAGGGGCATTTATTAAGCAAGAATGAATCATACATCCCGTCTGTTAGTTTTCCATCGCACCATTGCGCCATACCGCATTGATTTCTTCAACGATTTATCGGAGGCATTTGATGCGCGTGTGTGCCTACAGTACAAGAATCTGCTGAATCAGAAGTTCGACTACGACAAGATAATCGAACAGTTTCGTTTCAATCCCATCTATCTTAAAGAGCTGGTACGTGTAAAATCGCTCATCATTAGCTGTAACTATTGGAAGCAACTGGACGAACACCGCCCGGATATTGTATTGGTCAGCGAATTCGGTCTTGACTGCATTGCAGTACTGTTGCATCGCTGGCTGAAACGAAGAGCATACAAGGTGGTATCAGTCTGTGACGACAGTTATAATATGGTGGCGGAACACAACGACTTCTCCGCATTGCACCGCCGGCTTCGAAAATGGATAACTCCCAAATTGGATGAACTGATTCTGGTGGAACCGAAAGTGACGGAATGGTATAGATACCACTATGGCAAAGGTTATTGTTTCCCTATATTGAAAGAAGACCATCAGGCTCGTGAGGTGTACAGTCGCCTGCTTCCTAAAAGTAAAATATTGGCAGAACGGAATCGATTGACAGACAAACGTGTGATTCTATTTGTAGGTCGTCTGGTAGCACTGAAGAATGTGGAGACGATAATTGAAGCATTCACCGCCATACAAACGGATGAGTGTGCTTTGGTGATTGTCGGAGACGGACCCGAACGGAAGATGTTGGAGCAATTGGCTGCTGGAAAAGATGCTCACATTCTTTTTACAGGGCGCTTGGAAAGCGATGAATTGTATGCTTGGTATAATATCGCAAGTGTATTTATATTAGCAAGTTACCAAGAGCCTTTCGGGACTGTGGTCAATGAAGCACTGCTGGCAGGATGCAAGAGCCTTGTATCTTGCCGTGCCGGATCGTCCTGCTTAATAGAAGAAGGGAAAAACGGATACACATTCGATCCAACCGATGTGAATGATTTAGCTGCAAAGCTGAAAAAGCTGAACGCTAAAGTACAACCCGCTACTTTTGATATGCTACGATCGTCACAGATGAAACAGACTTATGGTGCGTCTATGCAAGGACTCATACACCATCTTAAAACTTTATAAAATCGACAATATAGGAATGAAATCGAATACCATCACCTTGTCGCTGTTCAGACTGCTGAACGAGCGGCAGGTCAACTATTGTGTGCTACGTCACTACGAAGAACTGCCTGAATCGACAAATAAGAGTGATCTTGACATCTATGTAGCCCCCAAAGACCACAACGCATTTATTCAGATTTTGGACGATGTGTGCAGAGAGACTGGGGCTAAATTGGTGTCATATAAAGCTGATAAAATGTGTCCACAGTTTACACTGTGTACATATCTATCTGGTTTGCAGATAGATATGTACGATGGTTTTGCAAACCATCGTACATGTGTTTATATAGATGAAGATATTATTACTGCCAATACGTTCGTTACAGAAAAGGGCATTCGAGCACTTTCGCCCGAAGCTGATGGTCTGATGAGCTTTCTGAAGGAGACACTGAATAATAAGAAATGCAAGGAAGCCTATTGTCGGAAAGCGCAGATGGCCATAGCCGGAAAGGATGAAGCAACAATCAATCATATCCTGAAAGCTTTCTCGCCAAAAGTAAGGAAACTGATCGTTGATACTCTACGAGAAGGAAGTTTCGATAAGCGGCACATCAGAGAGGTAGGCATCGCAGCCTCCAATGACCTGCAGAGTATGGCTTCTCGCATACACTACTATCTCGGTCAGTTGGGTAAGCTGAAACGATTCGGGAAACCACTGGGCTACACCGTGGCTTTCCTTGGTACCGATGGCTCGGGAAAGAGTACTATCATTGATGCCATTACGCCCGTACTCAGTGAGGCATTCCACAAAGGCGTTTATTACGAGCATATGCGCCCCAACTACTTGCCTGCACTGGCAGTGTTAACGGGAAAGCGATGCAAAAACGCACCGATGGTAGTGTGTAGCGACCCGCATGCCGGGAAGACCTCGGGGGTCTTGGGCTCACTGCTGCGCATCAGTTATTACTGGATAGACTACACCTATGGTTATTTCAGGAAGATATATATGGACAAGGCGGTGAAAAACCACGTATGGATATTCGACCGCTACTTCTACGATTATATTAACGACCCTCAGCGTGCCTGCATCGGCTTGCCCAAATGGTTGCTGAAGTGGTATGGGCTGTTTGTACCGCCCCCCGACCTCGTCATCTGCGTAGGTACAGACCCGGAGAAGATACACCGGCGTAAACCCGAACTGCTGATAGAAGAGGTGCGTCGGCAAGTGGAAACATTGCGGAAATTTGCCGATAAAAGCCATCGTGCCGTATGGGTAGATACAGGAGGCAGCATCGAGGAGAGCGTGCATCAGTCCATGACGGCTATTCTTAACATGATGTCGAAACGATTTGAAAATATATCCCTCCGATGAAGATCTTAGTCAGTTGTTACGCTTGTTCGCCCTACAAAGGGTCTGAACCGGGCATGGGATGGAACTTCGTGCGAGAGATAGCGCGAAGACATGAACTGCATATTTTGGTGGAAAGCAAGTTTCAAAATGATATAGAACGATACTTGGTGCAGTACCCGGAAGAGTGTATCAACAAGCATTTCTATTTTATCACCAAGCAGCGTCATAAATTGCTTCGGAAATTATGGCCACCTTCGTATTATTGGTTCTATCAGGAATGGCAAAGGAAAGCATACTGCAAAGCTTTGGATTTGGACAAGATACATCACTTTGATCTCGTCCATCAACTTAATATGGTGGGCTACCGTGAACCTGGCTATCTGTGGAAATTGAACAAGCCATTGGTGTGGGGACCCATCGGAGGATTCAACATCACTCCGTGGCGGATGCTCTGCTCCATGGGACTGAGAGGTGCGATGTTCTATTTCTCACGGAACGTGATTAATCTGTGGCAGATGCGTACCAATCGGCGTGTGAAAGCGGCAATGCGGCATACCAAGGCTCTGATAGCCGCCACGCAGAATGAGGCTGATACAATAAAGAGGCTTTATGATCGTGAATCCACCATCATACCAGAGGTGGGATTTTCAGGCAAAGGAGAGGAATACACATCTCATAGCAAAAGTAAAACATTGAAAATCTGCTGGTCTGGTCAATTTACGCCCAGAAAATCACTGAACCTGTTGATAGAGGCTGCGGCACAAGTGCAGTCTCCCATTGAGCTGCACATCATCGGCGACGGAGCGTGTGAGAAGCGATGGAAAAAGATGGCGGCACGCTATTCTCAACTCCAAATAGAATGGTATGGATGGGTGGAGAAGGCAAAGGCTATGGTTATAATGCAAAAGTGCGACTTGTTTTGCATCACCAGCTTGTCGGACTTGACCTCCACCGTGCTATTGGAAGCACTTTCTTATGGATTGCCGACAATAGCGTTGGACCATTGTGGCTTCACAAATGTAATAACAGATGAATGTGGAATCAAAATATCTATCCGTGGAAAAAGACAAGTGATAAAAGACATAGCTAAGGCTATAGATGAAATAGCAACGGACGATGAAAGAAGGAAGAGAATGTCTATTGCGGCCTATCGTCGTTCATTGGCGTATGGTTGGGAAGAGAAAGGCAAACAGATTGACCGAATTTACAAAAAAGTTTTAGAATGAAATACTATAGATTCAAAACATTCCGTACATCCTATTATTTCCCAAAAACAGATTTGCGGTCGAGATTTCTATACGGCGTTTATCATCCATACGGGAGTCTGCTGGTGAGACTTTACTGGAAGATGTTCATGTCTTGCAAATGGGTACGTGCTCTATCTTCTATAGATGAAAGCCGATTGGATTTTCCTTACCGGAAGATTATGGATATGTGTCCGGAAAATGCTTTGGTTTCATTTAATTTGGGTACACCGGGAGATGAACAGAAGATTTCCATGTTAGGGTATATTCCCGAAGAAAACAAAAGCTTTTTCGCCAAGTATTCTATCAAAGATAAGGCTAAAGCACTATCAAGGAATGAAATACGGGTATTAAGGGAATTGGAGGGAAAGAATCTTTCTCCGGCATTGCTGAATGTTAAGGATAACGGTGAAGAAGTGTTCTTTGTCACTTCAAGAGTGTGTGGAAGAGCTTATTTTTCGTTTGACTTGTCCGACCAAATTCTGGATATACTTATTTCTTTAGGTTCAATCAAATTGGAAGATGATGCAACAAACGAGTTGGAGACTTGTCTTTCCCATGGTGATTTCTGTCCATGGAATATGTTGCAGGATAGTACGGAGATTCGGTTGATTGATTGGGAAATGGCGACTAACCGTCCTTTGGGTTACGACCTATTTCTATTCATTATACATACCCGGTTGGTGATGGGGGCTGATGAAAGAAGAATACTGGTGCTGCTGAAAGAAAATGTCGATTATATCCTTAAATATTTCAATGAATTCAATATCTCCGACTATCGCCCTTATCTTCTTTTTTTCCTTACAACACGTTTGAAAAGCGAAAAGGAAAAAGGGAACACACAAATGGCAAGATGTTATCAGCAAATACTTCTAAACATATAAACTGCATTATGATGGTAAAAAAAAGGATTCTTTTTATCATTCCTCTTCCGCCTCCAGTTCACGGCTCTGCCATGATGAATCAATACATTAAGGAGAGCAAGCTTATAAACGGGGCGTTTGATTGTGACTTTGTAAACCTTTCCACTTCACGGCGGATGGATGAGATTGGCAAGAAGCCGCTACTGAAAATGGTACGTTTCGTATGGGCTTATTGTTTAGTCTTAGGAAAATTGATGCACCGTCGTTATGACCTTTGCTACTTGGCCATAACCTGTCATGGAATAGGTTTTTTAAAAGATGCTCCGTTTGTGCTGCTATGTAAACTGTTCGGGAAGAAGATTGTGATTCATCAGCATAATAAAGGGATGAGTCGGGATGTGAAGCAGTGGCCCTATCGTTGGCTGTTGCCTCTGGTTTATCGGAACACGAAAGTGATATTGCTTTCTTGGCGGTTGTATCCAGATATAGAGAATGTGGTAAGGAAAGAACAGATATTGATTTGTCCTAACGGTATCCCGGAAGAGACTCACAGGATGAAAATAACATCTCATACCATTGCCTGTATTCTTTTTTTATCTAATCTATTGATAGATAAAGGCGTTTTGACTTTATTAGATGCCTGCGAGATACTTAAGGTCAAAGGGGAAAAATTTATGTGCCGATTTGTTGGTGGCGAAACGAAAGACATAGACAGTAGGATGTTTGCAGAAGAAACAAAGAAACGCCGTATAGATGATTGCGTGTTTTACGTAGGAAGAAAATACGGTAAAGAAAAGGCAGAAGCATTTTGTGATGCTGATATTTTCGTGCAACCCACATTTGATGATTGTTTTCCATTGACGGTATTGGAAGCCATGCAATATAAGTTGCCAATAGTAGCGACAAGCCAAGGTGCCATTGCCGAAATGGTGGAACACGGTAAGACGGGATTGATTTGCCAAACGAAGGATGCGGCAGATTTGGCAAAGAAATTGAAAGTGTTATTAGATAATCCACAATTAAGATTACAATATGGGGAGGCTGGTTACGAACGTTTCAAATTTCGATATACGCTGGATAGATTTGAAAGATGTATGGTTTCGTGTTTGTCCTTCTGTGTAAATGAATAACTAATATGCAAACTTATTTCAATATCCGTTACGAATTCGATAAAGAACTTGTAGGGACTCGTATAGCCCAACAAGTGACAAAGAAAGAAGCAGATTATATCTGTGTGGCCGATGGTGTGATACTGAATGTGGCAAATCGAAATTCTAACTATCTGAAAATAGTGAATGGGGGAATGTTCTCTATTTGTGATAGCAGTTATGTCCCATTGTATATTCGCTGGATTTACGGAAAGCGGTATGAGCAATATTGCGGAAGCCAAATCTTCATGGATATTATCCGCAGCAAGAAGTACCGGATGATTTTCATGGGAACATCGCAAGCCACGCTGAAAGGTTTGCAAAACAATCTATTGAAAGAAAATATAGATGTGAAGAGTATGACATTCCTGGAACTTCCATATAGGACGGTGGAAGACTTTGACTATGCGGGTATTGCTAAGGAGATAGAAGCGGATAATGCCGACATTATATGGATAGCCTTGGGTGCTCCCAAGCAGGAGATATTTATGAGCCTACTGAAACCCCATTTGAAACGAGGGGTGATGATTGCGGTGGGGGCTGTCTTCAAGTTTTACAGCGGGACAGATACTAAGCGTGCTCCGCAATGGATGATAAAATGGCATTTAGAATTCGCACATAGGATATTCAAAGAACCAAAGAAACAAATAAAACGGTGTAGCATGATTTTGTTGACATTGCCTAAACTGTTTATGAAAGAGATGATATGCAAACATAGAAAAGAAAGATATGTAGAATAGAAAAAGATACTATCGTTTGAATTGTTCCTTTCATTGTCTTCGACCGAGTTCTGCCTATAGGAAACCCAGACTATGGATGTTTTCATGGGGGCAACTATAGGGATATCTTTTGGAATGGCTATTGGTAAAGCTGCTCCGGGGGTAAGGTGGGAATGTGACATCGCTGGGAGGTGACTGCATAGGCACTTGTGCCGGTGGTGAATCAATACGGGAACTGCTGCTAATGTACAACTGAACATGGTGATGTTTTTCTAACCAACATGCTTTGCTGACATCAACCGTGACATACAGCACCAGCAGACGTGTGACAGGTATTGACGGAAATGACCTTTTGGCTACTGTCTCCATGAACGGTGCATCCGCTACAATTCAAACGGACGGAATATTCATATTCGGTAGCGTGACAGCAGATACTTATGCATTAACAGCATCAGCAAGGTATCCAAGGAAACCATCATGACCGTGAGCGATGGCAATAATAATCCGGTGTAGAACGTGACATTGAGCAATGAGAATAAATCGTTTATCGCAGCCACTGACGGTTTGGCAAGTGGCAGTGTCACATCCGAAACCTTGAAATATAATGAAGGGGTGAGATAAAAAAGACTATGACAGCGTCAAATGGTGCTGTAGAGATCGGTGTGGAAATCATAGTCAACTTTCCTTTACGCAGTTGAAGTGACTGAGTAAACCACACTTCGTTCAGTTGGTGCGAAAGCTATACGGGCTGTCAGTACGAGGGCTATAGGAAGTACTTTGCTGCATGGTTAATGCTTCTGCTACATTAAGAAAACCGATAACATTGGAATACGACTTGGATTCGGATATAATTGCTGTCATCACCGCACAGAAAGACGTGAACGGACAATGAAGGATGCGAACTGATGGTAGGAGCAAACAGGAAAGTCACGATGGCAGCAGATCAACTCACATCCTACTATTTTCTCTGTACCGCAACCAGTACTTCATCGATAACTTTTGAAACTCTCCACTTCTCTATCGACGAGTGGAATAACCTATACGGAAGTAGTGGCATATCGGTTCATTCTATATCCTATTCTTGCAAGATAGGTACAGAATTATCTCTTCCGATACAAGCAAAATTACCTCTTATCTGATAGAAATAGTGGTATGTACCGCAGGTATCGGCGTGGCAACTGCAATAGGTACTTATCTCATCAATGGACCTTACCGGTTGGTGTAGCCATGAGCATCAGTGGTCGGCAGGAAGTGACCACGCTAGCCGCATCCGCACTTGGGTGTGGCGTTCTCGGCAGATAGTACAGAACTGTGTATGTTATTACAAGAACTTGGAATCGTAACCATATAGAAGGTGGAAATGTAGGATAGATGTAAGTGAATTTAATTACTTTACTGAGAAATAGACTTAATAATTGATATTGTTGGAAGGTATTGCGCAATTATATATTTTGATATTCTCCATTTATTTTTATAAATATGAAGAAAATAGCTTTAATTACTGGAATTACCGGGCAAGACGGTTCTTTTCTTGCGGAATTTTTATTGGACAAAGGATATGATGTTCATGGTATTATTCGTCGTTCTTCGGTAGATTATCGGGAACGTATTGCCCATTTAGAAGGGAAACCTCATTTTCACTTGCACTATGCGGATATGGGGGACTCTATGTCTTTAGTGAAATTAGTGGGTAAAGTACAGCCTACTGAGATTTACAATTTGGCTGCTCAAAGCCATGTACAGGTGTCGTTTGATGCACCTGAATTTACAGCTGATGTGGACGCTGTAGGAGTGCTCCGCATATTGGAGGCGGTTCGTACCAATCATCTGGAGAAAACCTGTAAGATTTATCAGGCTTCAACTTCCGAACTTTATGGCAAGGTAGAAGAAGTTCCTCAAAATGAAAATACACCGTTTCATCCTTACAGCCCTTATGCCATAGCCAAACTTTACGGCTATTGGATTGTGAAAGAGTACCGCGAGGCTTATAATATGTTCTGTTGTTCGGGTATCCTGTTCAACCACGAATCGGAACGCAGAGGCGAAACCTTTGTAACGCGCAAGATTACATTGGCTGCTGCCCGTATTGCTCAAGGGAAGCAGGATTGTCTGTATCTGGGTAATTTGGATTCCTTACGTGATTGGGGATATGCTAAAGATTATGTGGAATGTATGTGGCTGATTCTTCAACAGGACAAACCGCAGGATTTCGTCATTGCAACAGGTGTACAGCACACTGTTCGCGAATTTGCTACATTGGCATTCCACTATGCCGGCATTGAACTGAGTTGGGAAGGTGAAGGTATAGATGAGAAAGGTATTGATGCAAAGACCGGAAAGGTACTGGTAGCAGTCAGTGAGGATTTCTATCGTCCTACGGATGTTGTCAACCTATGGGGTGATCCTACGAAAGCTAGGAATGAATTGGGATGGAATCCGCAATCCACCTCCTTTGAAGAGTTGGTGAAAATTATGGTGTCTCATGATATGCAAAAAGTGGCTGCGGAACATGTGGCCAACGTAATGCGTACCAACTTGGCCGAATATCTGGAGAAAGGAATCGTAAAATGATGGATAAGAACGCAAAAATATATGTGGCAGGACACCGTGGGATGGTGGGTTCTGCCATTGTCCGTGAGTTACATCGGCAAGGGTATATGAATATTACCACTCGTACTCATGCAGAATTGGATTTGACACGGCAAGAAGCTGTGGAAAAGTTTTTTGCGGAAGAAAAACCGGAATATGTCTTTTTGGCTGCTGCCAAAGTAGGTGGCATCATTGCCAACCAATCTGCATTGGCTGATTTCATGTATGACAACATGATACTGGAGATGAACGTGATTCACGCAGCTTGGAAGAACGGATGTAAAAAATTGGAGTTCTTAGGTTCTTCATGTATCTACCCGCGTTTAGCCCCTCAGCCCATGCCGGAATCTTGTTTACTGACATCAGAACTGGAGAAAACGAATGAGGCGTATGCCTTGGCTAAAATATCGGGGTTGAAGTATTGCGAATTTTTGAACCGACAGTATGGCACAGACTTCATCAGCGTGATGCCGACTAACCTCTATGGTCCCAATGACAACTATCATCCTGAACATAGTCATGTACTTCCTGCTTTGATTCGCCGTTTCCATGAGGCGAAAGAGGCGGGTCTGGATGAAGTGACTTGCTGGGGTGATGGCAGCCCGCTCCGGGAGTTTCTATATGTAGATGATTTGGCTAATCTGTGCGTGTTCTTGATGAACAACTATTCGGGGAATGAAACTGTGAATGCAGGAACCGGTAAAGAATTGACCATTAAAGATCTTACAGAATTGGTGGCTAAGGTTGTAGGATTTACAGGCGAAATCAAGTGGGATACGACACGTCCGAATGGTACACCCCGAAAGCTTTTGGATGTATCGAAAGCCATGGCTTTGGGGTGGTCTTACCAAACTGAATTGGAAGATGGTATCCGATTGGCTTATGATGATTTCTTGCATAATCCTATGCGTGCAGAAAGGTAACGATTTAAAACATTATTTATGCAAATTCTTTTATTATCCGGAGGCTCTGGGAAACGCCTTTGGCCTCTGTCAAATAACAGCCGTTCCAAACAGTTTATAAAATTACTCAATTCTCCCGATAGTCAAAAAGAGTCGATGGTACAACGGGTTATTCGTCAATTGGGAGAATCCGATTTAAAAGGTCATGTAACCGTGGCTACCAGCTTGTCTCAGGCTGATGTTATTTACAATCAACTGGGTGAATACATCGATGTAGTGGTGGAGCCAGAAAGACGTGATACATTTCCAGCCATTGCTTTGGCTGCTTCATATCTGAAATATGAGAAATCATGTGCCGATGAAGAAGTAGTTGTTGTTATGCCTTGTGACCCTTTTACGGAAGCAGGATATTTCAAAGTTATTGAGCAGATGGTGCATGCGGTGGATGACAATGTAGCTGAGCTGGTTCTTATGGGGATTACTCCAACCTATCCATCTGTTAAATATGGATATGTAGTGCCTGATGAATCGAAACTGAAAGGTGGAATCTTTTCGGTCAAACGGTTTACGGAAAAACCGAATGTAGCTACAGCGGAATATCTTATAAAAGAAAATGCATTTTGGAACGGTGGCGTATTTGCTTTTAAGTTGGGATATATGATGAATATTGTGGAGCAATATATCCGGGCTGTTTCTTTTTCGGAAATCCGTAACAGATATAGTGAATTCCCCAAAATCAGTTTCGATTATGAGGTGGCAGAAAAGGCCAAATTGGTAGCAGTAGTTCCTTTCTCTGGCAAATGGAAAGATTTAGGGACTTGGAATACACTTACAGATGAGTTGGAAGACCATGTAATAGGTAATGTTATCACAGATGGAGAGGCGGAAAATACACATATCATTAATGAATTGGATCTTCCGATTATGTGTATAGGAACCAAAGATTTGGTGATTGCAGCATCGAATGATGGTATTTTAATTTCCGAAAAGAGCAAGAGCGAGAACATAAAAAAATATGCAGACCGGCTACAGTGTTGTCCAATGTATGAGGAAAGACATTGGGGAGAATACAAGATTATTCATAATGTTCAATATTCAGATGGCTTTCAGTCGTTGACGAAGCAATTAATTATAAAGGCAGGAAAAAGTCTCACATATCAAGCTCATCATCTACGGAAAGAGGTATGGACGGTTGTTGACGGAGAGGGACTGTTGGCTATAGAAGGAAAAATTACCCCAGTTAAACGGGGAGATACTGTTTGTATCCTTCAAGATATGCGCCACGGTCTAAAAGCCATAAATGACTTGACCCTGATAGAAACGCAAACCGGAAGCGATCTTCTTGAAGATGATGTGGAATTGTTTGATTGGAATTGGCAAAAGTAGATACAAAGTTTGGCGAGAACTTCCAGATAATCAAATCCGATTAAATATTTTACACAAAATTCAGTATTATAAAAGGTAAGGGCTTTTGTGATTCTTCCATTGATTATGAAAATCGAGTTTATGGGAGAATCAAAATTTATATTGCATTCCAAAAATGCAAATGTTCAGTGGACAGTATCAAAATATTCCGGTGTTAATCCATTAAGAATTTATCTTATGCTATTTCGTATGGGAATGAAGAAAGAACAAGAAGTGTTGGAACAAACTGCGTCTTGTACATCACTTTTTGTTCTTTTGATATCTTGAAAACATTGATTGTATAACATGGTTTCTTCGTTATCGGTTTATTATCGAAAACTTGCTTATCACGTAATAGAATCGGACGGCTTCCTATGGGTCGGATTCAAGCCGGGAATGGTACATTTTATTGCTAAAGAGGTTTGGAATATTCGCCCCTTGACCCGAACGGACGTTGAGAAATATTATGAGGAGTTTACAGTATTAACCCAAGGTAAAGGGAGTCTTTATTTTCGGATTGTAGCTCATGGTGGATTTCTGAAAGAGGCGTTGGCTTATGAGTTGCATGGTTTGACTGTTTCTGACGACAACTACCTCAGAAGCCTTAATTCCGGCAGACATGTAGAACTTTACCCGCATAACGAGAAAGCTTATCGTGCTATTATAAAAGGCTTTGAACAGCATCGTATCGGTACCGTTGTGCAAGCGACCGGGACGGGAAAGTCATATCTGCTGGCTCGTTATATATCAGACCATGCCACAGAACGAATTTGCGTATTTGCTCCAAATGTCACAATCCTGGAGGAGATCAAAAAGGCGGTAGGCTTTACCTCTCCTTATATCTGCTATCGAACGTTTCAGTCATTGATATATTATCGAAAAAATGATAAACAACTCAAAGCAGATCATATTTTGATTGATGAGTTTCATCATTTCGGTGCAGAAATATGGGGGGCTGCTTTGCAGGAGGTAATTGAATCCAATCCGCAGGCCTATATATTAGGAACATCGGCCACTCCTATTCGCCCGGAGGGAATGATTGATACGGTGGATCTTTATTTCGAGGGAAATCTGTTTTATGAACTTACCTTACCTCAGGCTTGGTATTACCGTATTTTACCAGTCCCAATCCTGGTACAAAGTGCCTATGGATTAGACGGTGAACTGAATCGTTTACAAAAGCGATTGGATCGAAGCGGATGTTCAATTCGACGAAAAGAACAAGTCCAAAAGAAACTGGATGTGGCTCGTGTTGATTTTAAAGGGGCGTTAGGAGCTCCTGAGGTAATCCGAAAGTTCTTGCCCAAAGATGTACGTAAACTGCTGGTTTTTTGCCGTGATCTTGCCGACCTGAAACAGATGGTTCCTGAGGTGTGTGGCTGGCTGACACAAGCCGGACGGGTAATCACACCATTTGAGATCCATCACACTCAAAGCGAACGGACTAATAATCAAATACTAACGGCTTTCCAAAAAGAATCTGGGAAATTGCATGTATTGTTCTCTGTCAATATGCTGATAGAAGGACTGCATGTGGAGGGCATAGATGCCGTCTTGTTTCTACGGAGGACAGAATCCTATATTGTTACCCTGCAACAGCTGGGCCGTTGCTTGGATGCCGGAAGCGGGAAACAGCCTGTCGTATTGGATTTTGTGAATAACCTATCGGGCAAATCTGTATATGACATGATGGCCTTGCACATGGAACGCCTTGCCTGTCAGCCTTCACCCAAGGGATTTGAAGGGGTGACCTCTTTTCTGACCACAGGTTTCCTATCAGACATACGGCTTCGTATTGAGGAGATATTGACAGAGTTAGAACCTTGGCGGATCATGTATGAGAGGCTTATTGAGTTCCGTAAAAAAGAAAATGACTGGCCTTCGGTTACAGAGGGGAAGCTGGGCTTGTGGTGCAATACGCAGCGCATGGCTTACAAACGGGGTAGACTTTCGGAGGAGCGTTACAAACTGCTAGAGTCTGTCGGCTTTGAATGGAACCTGCTGGATTCAAACTGGATGAAGGAATTCCAATCATTGAAAGTCTTCTTTGCGACTCAAGGTCGCTGGCCCAAACGGGAGGATGGTGCCTTGGCTACCTGGTGTTATACTCAACGGGAAAGACGTAAGAAAGGACGTTTGAGCAAAGAACGTATTCGTGTGTTGGATGAGATCGGATTTGTGTGGAGTCAGGACTTGAACGGTGAATGGATGAAAAATTATGAAGCGTTGAAAATCTTTCTTGACAAACAGCAGCGCTTTCCCAAATCAGCCGAAGGTTATTTGGGCGAGTGGTGCAGTAGACAGCGGAAAATGCGCAAGCAAGGGAAACTTTCCCCTGATCGTCAAACACTATTAGATCGAATAGGATTTGTCTGGTCGGTGGAGCAGGTCTGGCGAAGCTACTTGGAACAGTTGCACCAGTTTCATGTCCAAAATGGACGGTGGCCTGGATGTCGTGAAGGGGCGTTGGGGCGTTGGTGTACGGTTCAAAGACGGAATTATCGAAGAGGAAGCTTGTCGGATCAAAAAATCGCCCAATTGGAACAAATAGGATTTATACCCTTGAAAGGAGACAAGTAATACAGAAGAAATGGAAATACTCTCATTTCATACGAAACAATAGAGTTTCCGCAGCCTTATTATCGCAGTTCAAAGTACACTATGATTTTAGAATACAATATACCCAATCGCTTTTCGTACTAATAGGCATATTACCGTTTATACAAGCCTCCCTTAAATTTCGGATAGAAGGACTGGTTGCTTTCCACATACATATAGTGTCTAAATAAACAGCAAATATTGATAAATGAGTATTCAATATAAAATCATCTTTGGATATATGGTGTTGATTGTGGCTATAATCGGTATGATTATAATCATGGTACGTGAGCGGAATAGGGTTTTGGTGATTGAAACTGAGGCACAAACAATTCATCGGGTTCAACACAATGGAAATATAGTCCAGCATCACATTACGATTCTCTCAACTTATGGTGAAACAGCCCTTTCTTGGGAAGAGGAGGATTTTGCGAACTATCATTCTCTTCGTCTGCATATCGATTCCATGTTGCAGGCCATGCACAAGGGGTATGAGGAATTTGTCAGCCAAAGTCAAATAGACTCGCTGCGCTATCTATTATCCAGTAAAGAAGAGCATTTATACCAAATTATGCAACTTTTCCATAGTCAGAACAGTCAGGAAGGTATGCAATTCTCTCATTTACCAGCGGAAGCTCAACCGCGTACTGTTATTCGTAAAAAGAAAGGTTTTACAGGATTTTTAGGGGCAAAAGAAACTCTGGAGATAGTTCCTTCCGCATCTACAATTCTCAAGACATTGAACAAGGAATTGCTATCCATGCAGGAAGAACGGCAGGAAAGTATCAATGCTTATACCGATAGCCTCCGCAACCACAACAAGGAACTCAACCGAAAGCTTCGCCATCTGATAACCACGATGAACAACCAGACAGAACGTGTACTTGAAGCGAAGGAATGTCATCTTAGAGAATCTTACAACCGTTCCATATGTGTCATCTCCTGGCTGATTATCTCTGCCATTATTCTGCTTGTCATATCCTATCTGATTATTCAAAAAGATTTACGGGAAAAGGCAAGAACAAGGAAGCGTTTGGAAGATACGATACAACAAAACACTGCGCTGTTGGAAATGCGCAAGAATATTATCCTGACCATATCGCATGACATACGTGCCCCTTTGAATGTCATTGACGGCAGTGCCGATCTGGCAATGGATACACGTGAAAAGAAACGGAGGAATATCCATCTGAATAATATAAGGAGGGTGTGCAAGCATGTGGTACATCTGCTTAACAACCTGTTGGATGTGTATCGGTTAAACGAGGCGAAAGAAATACGGAACGATGTCCCATTCGACCTGCATGAATTATTGGAACGTACCGCTGCCGGTTTTTCTCATATAATCAATAATAAGGGTATCCTGTTCAATTGTGATTTTAAGGATACGGAAGTCAAGTTATATGGTGATGCAGACCGCATAGAACAGATTATAGACAATCTGCTTACCAATGCAGTTAAGTTCACGGAGACTGGCACAATCAATTTCAATGTGCACTATCTCAATGGACTGCTGGTCATGGAAATAGTGGATACCGGTGTTGGTATGAGTGAGGAGACACTTTCCCGTATCTTTCGTCCTTTTGAACGCCAGACCTCTGCAACCAATGCGGACGGATTCGGATTGGGGCTTCCGATCACGCAAGGACTTGTCAATCTTCTTGATGGGACAATAGAAGTAACAAGTTTGATTAATTGTGGAAGCACATTTCGTGTGACCCTTCCCATGCCGGAAACGGATGAACCGTTGGAAAGCGAAAAACATGTCCCGGCGCATTCCACACACCTGCATCACAATGTACTTGTTATTGATGACGACAGTATGTTGCAAGCTGTCATTAAAGAAATGTTAGAGCGTAATGGCATGACCTGTACAACTTGTACCACAGTCAAAGAGGTAGTAAAAGCCATGAGGGAAAAAGATTATGACCTGTTGCTTACAGATATCCTGATGCCTTACACCAACGGGTTTGAATTGTTGACTTTGTTACGTAACTCAAGTATTGGCAATTCAAAGACTATACCCATTGTCGCTATGACTGCACGTGGAGAGAAGGAGAAAGATGCTTTTTTGAATGCCGGATTTACAGCCTGTATTTATAAGCCGTTCTCATCTACAGAATTGATCGGTCTGTTGTCAACTATAGAAAGAGGTTGCCCTGACAAAAAGCATGATGTAGATTTCAGCATGATGTTGTGTGAGGTGAGCGACAAGATAAAATTATTATGTTCCTTTATTGACCAGTCGAAAAAAGATGTTGAAGAACTCAATTCGGCCATAGAAAATTGTAATAGGAAGAAATTGCGTGAAACGGTTCACCGTATGCTGCCGATGTGGGAATTATTACATAATGAAGAAATGTTGTTCGCTTATCGTTCTCTTTTAAAAGATGAAAGGGCCAGTGACACTGCTTTAAAAGAATATACTCAACGGATAATAAATCATACCGATATGTTGATGGCAGCAGCAAAAAATGAAATAAAAAGACAGACAAATGAAACGGAAAATACTGATAGTTGAAGACAATATCAGTCTGTCTCAGATGCAGAAGGACTGGTTTGCACAAGCTGGTTATGATGTCGTGACAGCTATGAACGAACCGATAGCCCGTTCACTGATACGCAAAATACAATTTGATCTGATTCTATCGGACGTACGTCTACCCGAAGGGGACGGAATATCTCTACTGGAATGGCTGCGCAAGGAAAGAAAGGATATTCCTTTCATCATCACGACCGAGTATGTGTCGGTTCCCGATGTGGTGCGCACTATTAAGTTGGGAGCGATAGACTACCTTCCCAAGCCGGTACGCAAGGAACATCTGCTGGAACTGGCAGAAGATGTGTTCCGCCCCATGGTTACGGTACGGAAACAGGAAAAGGTACTGTTTCACCGTACAAGTCCGAAGATCCTACAAGTGGAGAAACTTGCCAGACTGGTAGCTCCATCGGAAATGTCGGTGATGGTACTTGGTGCCAACGGTACAGGGAAGGAGTCGGTGGCACAGAGCATCCATCTGGGCAGCGAACGCCGGGAGATGCCTTTCGTGGCGGTGAACTGCGGGGCACTGCCACGTGAACTGGCCGCCTCGTTGTTCTTCGGTCACGAGAAAGGGGCATTTACCGGTGCCGACACCGCCAAGACCGGATATTTCGACATGGCGAAAGGCGGAACTCTGTTTCTGGACGAGATAGGTACAATGTCCTATGAGATTCAGTCCATGTTGCTGCGCGTGTTACAGGAGAATACCTATACTCCGATAGGCAGTGACAAGGAACGGGTAGCGGACGTGCGTATCGTTACCGCCACAAATGAGAATTTGCAACTGGCCATCAAGGAAGGGCGGTTCAGGGAAGACCTTTACCACCGCCTTTGCGAATTCGAGATACGTCAGCCTTCATTGGCGGAATGTCCGGAAGACATCATCCCTTTGGCTGAGTTTTTCCGTGAACGCCATTCGAAAGAACTGAAAAGGGAAACACAAGGCTTTACGGAAGATGCCAAGCGCAGGATGCTTACCTATTCATGGCCGGGCAATGTCCGGGACTTACAGAACCGGATCAAACGTGCTGTATTGATTGCGGAGACTCCGATGCTGGATATGGAAGGATTGGATATTGAGATCCGCCAAAGTGGAGATACGCACTCCCCGGCAATTCAGCCGTTGAAGGATGAGTCATTGGAGAAAATGAATATTATCAATGCTCTTAAAGCTTGCAACGGACACCGGGAACAGGCTGCCGCACTGCTGAACATCAACCCAGCAACACTGTACCGGAAGATGAAGAAATACGGGGTGAAATAAAAATGAGCCTGCCGTTAGTGCAACTCTCACTGAATATGTGTACATTTGCAAACAAATAGAGAAAAATCGACATATTGTCTCTAAGACAATTGCTGACTGTATATGACATAAGACCGCAAGGTGTTTCTAATGGGAATCTGGAAAATTAACATTGAAAGGAACTATTGCGTGATTGCTTATGCTATGCCTACGCATAGCGTGCATTCACCTATTCCTTTCAAAGGCATTCCAGAGCCTCCATTAGAAGTAGCGTGTTTGCACGCTTCTTTTTTTGACGGCTTACGGTCCGGTATCAAAACAGAATTTATGCCAAAAGTCCAAGCTGTAACGGCGATGACACTGGACGGCTTCCTGCCGGAAACCGACAACGTGCTGATGCGATGGGTAATGAACCACAGGAAAGGTTTTGCCCGTTGGCGGGAGCGTTGTGATGCCCGGATTTTACCCCATTACATACTAGACCTTCTTTGTGAAAAAGACACTAAAGGCGATTCCTTTATCTACCTGGCAGAAGTTTCTGATGCAGAAACATTGGATCTCCTGCGTGGCCTCTTCCATTACAATCTTGTGGAAGGACTTATTATCTACCTTTTTCCTTATTCCGCCGGCAAAGGGAATTCCATACAGGCCATCTTTCCCGTCCGGCAATGGCAGTTACACAAGGCCGTTGTCCTGCCTGGTGGCATCTGCCGTCTGATTTATCGTAATCCTTGCAGGATGTAACTTGCAGATTGCGAGAATCCTTGCATCCTGCAAGGTTAATTTCCCATCAAATATTTCTCCTTTATTTTTTATTGTACTGTATTTCAACGGAATAGCTATGTCATTTCGTGAAATACAGAGCAATTGGCACGCCGTTAGCCCTATATCATAATATAACCTGTTGCGCGACAAGGTGTAACCAGTCAATTATTTACACTTTAAAGACAGACCGTATTATGATACAGACAGACCGTGAGACCTTCCAGATGATGCTTCATCAGATTATGGAAAGGTTCGACAGGATTGAAGACAGGCTGAGCCGTATGAACCGCCAGACCTCCGCGCTTGACGGAGACAAGCTGCTGGACAACCAGGACATGTGCGAGCTGCTCGGCATTACCAAACGCACTCTCGCGCGGTACCGCCAGAAGAAACTCGTGACCTATTACATGATAGACGGGCGTACCTATTACAAGTCCTCCGAGGTCGAGGCGTTCCTCAACCAAAAGGGCAGGCGTTTGCCGGCGAGACTGAAAAAACAGATGGAAAATTAATATAAATGAAAGAATATGGAACTTGTATGTATTGACAAACAGACTTTTGAAGAACTGCGTGTCCGTTTTTGCGAATTTGAGGACCGGGTGACACGCCTGTGCCGTCCGGTCGAGGATCTCGGCCTGAAAAACTGGCTGGACAACCAGGAGGTGTGCGACGTACTCCGCATCAACAAAAAGACCCTTCAGGCGTATCGTGCCAAAGGTCTCCTTCCTTTCAGTCGCATCAAAAACAAGCTTTTCTACAAACCGGAAGATATACGGAGATTATTGGAATTGAGTTACCACCCTTTAATAAAGAGCAAATTATGAGCTATCATTTTATAGACAAGAAAGACCCACGCATTGACGTGATGTTCCAGGGACTGGAGAAAATGGAGAGGATGCTTTCAGTAATGGAGGATGTACCGAGATCACTCTTCAACGGTGAACGTTTCCTTACGGACGAGGAACTTTCCAAAGTCCTGCGGGTAAGCAGGCGTACATTGCAGGAATACCGTACATTCGGTGTAATCCCTTACTATCTGGTGCAAGGGAAGGCACTCTATAAAGAGTCCGATATCATGAAAATACTGGACGATGCCTACAAACGGTGCCGGGAGGAACAGCGCTGGGTATAGTACTGCTTCTTTAATCAAGCACGGAGAAACTGCCTGCTGTCAGCCGGGCAGTTTCTCCGTTTTCCATTTCATACAGCCGGTGATTTTATTTTCCGCTTTTTCCTGACGGTGAAATCCTCCTCGCAAAGGTCTATCCTGTTTCCGAAACCTGTGGACCTCAACCGTTTCATGTCCTCGTCCACTTTCGTGTCTGTAACCTGCGCGTAAATCTGCGTGGTGGAAATAGAGGTATGTCCCATCATCCGGCTTACCGTCTCTATCGGAACGCCGAGCGAAAGGGTGATGTGGGTACCGAAATTATGCCGGGCCTGGTGAAAGGTCAAATCAAAACCATATACCTGCCCCAATTCCCTAGTCAACAGGATAAAATACCTGCGGGCATAAATATTGAACACCTTGTCTCCGCTTCTTTGGCCGCGGTATTTCTCTATGATTTGAAGAGGAATATCCAGCAGACGGACAGAAGAGAGCGTATCGGTCTTTTTCCGGTGGATATGAATCCACCATGTGCCGTCGCCGGCCTGCGTGATGTCCTTGTCCGAAAGCCGTTTCAGATCCGCATACGCCAGTCCGGTAAAGGTTGAAAAGATGAACATATCCCGCACGAATTGCAGTTGCGGTTTCTCCACCGGAGTGGTCATGAGTGTTTTAAGGTCTTCCAGTTTCATGTGGCGGCTCTTCCTTTTGGGCAGTTCGGGATGCAGGCGGCAATAAGGGTCGCGTCGCAACGTGCCCTGGCTCACAGCCCGCATCGTGAGCTTTTTCAAACGGTACAGGTGTTCATGCACGCTTTTGGGTTTCAGGTTGCGGTCAGTCCGCAGGAATACCTCGAAATCGTCATAAAACGTCCGGTCAAGGCTTCGCAGCGTCACATCTTCCACGCCTTTCTTTTCCCGGACAAAAGCGGAAAGATGCTTGTAGGAACGCTGATAGGAGTCGTATGTTTCCTGTATGCGGTCTATCCCGACTCGTTTCCTGAACTCCTCGTTATGCTCCCTGAAAAGAGCCAGCAGGGTAAGCGGTTTCTGTCCGATACCCTTGACTGCGTTTTTGACCAGTTCAGCCGTGATGAACCCCAGGCTGTTTCTTATCCGCTCATAATGTCCGGCAATCTCACGTGTCAGGTCATCTATGGCACGGTTCACGGTAACGGCATTCTCGCTCCTTCCGTTGGCACGGCCTTTCTCTGGATTCCAGATGCCCGGATTGACAGAGACTTTGGTTCCTATCTGTGCCCATTCGGCATCAATGCTCACCTTGCACAATAGCTGGCACATTCCGTCCTTTCGCACTTTCGTGCGGTTAATATAAAACAGCACGGCAAAAGTGCTGCGTCGTTTGACATTCTGTTTTTCAGTATTCTTTTCCATATTCTTTTCATTTAAAAGTTATTAAATGACGACAGAAAAACGCTCCGAGATTTTTCGGTTCAATGCCTTGGTGTCGGCGTCTATCTTCTCATCGGTCACTTTCGCGTAGATTTGTGTGGTCTCTATCTGACTATGGCCGAGCATCCTGCTGACCGTTTCAAGGGGGACCCCATGAGAGAGTGTGATTTCCGTTGCGTATGTATGCCGTCCTGCATGGAAGACCAACGGACGGTCAATGTGGCAGATTCGGGCAATCTCTTTCAAGTAGAGGTTCAGCGTGGAATTGCAATACATTGGCAGCAGCTTGTCACCGGGAGCTGTACCGCTATATTTCTTCAGAATCTGCAACGGTAAATCCAAAAGAGGAATCTCAAATTCTATCTTGGTTTTCTGCCTGGCACTCTTGATCCACCATATTCCATCTTCCGCAAGGCATAGGTTGTCCTTTGTCAGCAGGCGCATATCTCCGTATGGAATGCCGGTAAAACAGGAAAAAAGGAACATGTCACGGACATGATAGAGAGTCTGCCTGTGAAGCGGGGTGGTCATAATCCTGTGCAACTCTTCTGCCGTGAGATATTTCTGCACGTGCTTCGGGCGCACCGGTTCGTAGCCCATGAACGGGCTGGCGGTAATAATACCGTCAGCAATGGCCTCTCCGACAATGGTTTTCAGTTGGACGGTCAGGTTGATGATTGTTCCGGGAGCGAGGTTACGTTCCGTCCGGAGATACAAATCATACTTGTCAATGAAAGAACGGTCCAACGCAGAAAACGGAATATCGGAGAGCTTGTATTGCGCCTGCAAGAATCTTTCGATATGGCTATAGGCATTGCTATAGGCTCTCAGGCTTCCTACCGTACGGTTTATCCCCACACGCTTTTCAAAGTTGCGGATGAACCGCCTGAAATATCCCAGAAGCGTTTCCTGCCCGCTTGCCATTCCAAGCAGTATGCCTTTCACCTCTTCGGCCGTCACACCGTCACGGACAGCCGACTGTTCCATATAGATATTCAATGCCATCGCACGTATCTCATCCAGCCGGTTGTTGATTTCCTTTGCCGCCACGCTTTTTCCGGAAGCGCGTCCCGAAGACCAGCGGGATTGCGGGACTTTTATCTTCACACTGAATGCCGCTTCGGAATATTTTCCGACATTCAACTTTGCCATTACGGGGCAATTCCCGTCGGCATCCGCCTCGCTCTTTTTCAGGTAGAACGACACCTTTACATTTACCTGATTCATAACCAATTCCTTTGTTTGCAAAATTATTATATGCAGAGTAAATGAACGGCATGAAAAATGTAGCGGAACGTAGAATAAGACCCCTCGGCCTGCAAACAAAGCCTGTATTTTTTTCTGATACGGAAAAATATGACTAAGTTTGCGTCAGCAGACATGGAAAAAACAGCGTTCTTTGCGGTGGTAAACGGGGTTATCAATGAAAGACGAAAGCTTGTTTTTCAAGCCTCTTTTTTTATCCCGAAAAGGCAATGGATAAGTAGTGATTTGTCCTCCTAACTCCACCTGAAACTTGCTAAAAGCCCCCTGCGGAAGAATGTGGTACAAAACGACATATCCCTTTTGCTATCAAACACTTTACATTATTTTCTCCAAAGTTATCCGTATGTGAGCGAGTTTTCCTATCTTTGTTGTCATAGTAGAAATGATTTTATCCCACCGGTCAAGACGGGAATCAAATCTACGAAAAATCCCCTGCCGGGCATTGCCAAGCAGGGGTATTTTTATATTGGAATCAAGGGGGTAGGATTATTTTAGCACAAGGGGGCAGAATCGCTTGGTTTTAGGGGGCAGCTTACACTGGATTTTCCAGTTTTGTCCTAACCAAAGATTGAAAAACTGTTTAGAGGTAGTAACTACGCTATCCAATCGTTCGATTTGGTGGAAAGCAAAGCGCACAAGTTGTATGATATTGGTCAATGCATCGCTTTCTTCTTTGGTAGTGGAACGCCTTACCACTTTAGGATTAACTATGGCATAAGAGTTCCAGAGTTGTTTGGATGTAAAATGATTGTTTGCCATTTTGAGTCTGTTCTCCAAATCCTTTAGCATCGAATAGGTTATAGGCTCTCCCTCATTGTTGTAAATGATGCGCAGTGCCTCTATTTCGTCATAGTACTTTTTACAAAAATCTTCAAAAGCCTCTGTCGTATTTTTTGCTTCCTCAATGGAAAACCCTTTGGAGATAAGCGTATCTTCACCCGGCATCAATGTATTGACGAATCCGGCTGCAAGTATAAGAAGGTATTTCCGAGCATCCGCATGATTGGCAAGCGGAGCGACTAACCCCTTACGTTCATTGTTAGGCTCATCAGTGCTTACAAACAATGGAAGAATGCCTTTCTCCAGCGCATCGTATATTCTGACAGAAAGCTCTTTCATGTCATCATGAGACAAACGGACAAACTCTTTCCGTTGCGAATCATCTGCTTTATTGTATATTCGTGCAAGCGTTGCCGCAAGCCGTTTGAGATACTCGTCAGGGATATAGCCATGACTAATACGTTCTAACAACTCCTTTAGAGTAATCGTTTTTGTTGTAGGACCGCCATCTATAGGTGCCACTGTTTGCGCATGTTCTGTCACGCCTACCGCATCAACCAAATAAAAACAATCCTTGCTGAATGCGTTCGGGGTAACATTGCGGAGTTGCTCATCACCAATAGTGCGCACTCCACGCCCTTTCATCTGAATATATAAAGGCAATGACTCCACATCACGCATGAACATCACCACTTCCAGTGGCTTTACATCTGTTCCGGTGGCAACCAACGTACAGGTGACAGCAATACGGAAATCCTTGTCGTTACGGAATTGGCGTATCAGCTCGTTACTGTCGCCTGCTGAATAAGTGATTTTCTGAACAAAACGGTCGTCAGTCCGTCCGAACACCTCTTTAGCTATCTGTACGATATTTGTGGCGTGAGCTTCATTGAGCGCAAATATCAAGGTTTTAGGCAAATAGTCCATATTCGGCTCACGTTGTGGGTCATTAAACAATTCTGTATAAACCACATCCCGATAGGTTGAAAGGATTAACTTTATCTGTGCCGGATTAATGACACTCCGATTAAGTTCTTTATTGGTGTAGGTTTTGGTTTCCTTGTTACTCACAGTCTTAACCTCACCTGTATATCTCGTTTCTTCCTTTACTCTCTCACCCTCTAATATAGCTCCCCCAGTTTCCGTAACTTGCGTTTTTATTCGATACACCCTACAATCCACATTCACACCATCAACGATACTCTTTTCTAAGGTATAATTGACAATGATATTATAGTTAAAGAATTTCTTTGTCTCTTCAATCGGGGTTGCTGTCAAACCGACAAGTCGAGCCGTATCGAAATACTCCAACACCTTGCGCCAGTTCCCATAAATGGAGCGATGGCATTCGTCTATGATAATCATATCAAAGTAATCGTGCGGTAACTTGGGATTGGGAGGCAAGATTACTTCCTCTACAGGTTCGTTCTCATCATCGTCATCGTTATCCTCAATAGTTTCTCCTTTCAAAAATGAGAATAGGCGTTGTATAGTAGAAATAACGACATTGCTATCAGAAGGAATAGAAGACGAACGAAGGCGATTGACCGTAAAGATAGTATTGAAAGCATCCCCGTTCTCTGTCAGACGGAAAGTCCCAAATTCTCCCTCTGCTTGTTTTCCAAGATTATTTCGATCAACAAGAAACAACACTCTACGCATTGGTGTATAAGAAAGCATTCGGTAGGCAGCAAGACAAGCCGTATATGTTTTGCCTGCTCCAGTAGCAAGAACCATCAACGCCCGATTTTGCCCAGCACGGAAACTTTTTTCAAGTTCTGTCACCGCCTCATACTGGCAATCACGAAGTCCCTTCCTTTTCAATGTAGGAAGTCCGGCAAATGTATCCTCAATCCCCAACTTCTTGACCAATTCATGCGGCGTAGGAATAGCCATTATCTGCTTGAAACAAGAATCTTGTTCACGAAAATCACAACAATATAGTTCCTTGCCATTCGAGGTGAAGATAAAAGGCAATGGCTTTTGATATGCCTGATAGATATTCGGTACACTTCTTGCATATAAGGTTGCCTGCTCGCATACTTTGGAAGCAAATGCGTCTGTTTCTTCACGCTTAGCTTCAAGTACCCCTACTGCTTTTCCATTAATGAAAAGGAAATAATCTGCTTCAAGATTTCCTTTCAATAAACCTTCTCTTATGGCTACAGCTGTACAAGTAGGTTCATAATCCTCCCTGTTGACTACTTTCCAACCAGCATCGGCAAACCACTGGTCTATCTTTATTCTTGCTTTTTCTTCAGGAGTCATGTTCTTGATATGTATATTATCGGAAGTTCATAGACTCATCTGTAATAAACTGTAAAAAGTCTTAGAGCCTCCCAACTTAATTAAATACTATTGTAACCTTTCCTTTTTATCGGTTATCAAATCCTTCAAATCGACTTGTAATATCTCCGCAATCTGTTGCAAGGTTTCCAAATTTGGCTGAATCCGATTACAAGCATAGGCATTTACCATACTGAAACTCTTGTCAAGTTTCTTTGCCAACCATGTCTGAGAGATACCTTTTTCAGATAATACAGCCTTTATTCTATTCAGTTTCATTCTTTGATATGATTTTATAATGCAAATATAGCGAATTATATTCGATAATAGTGTATATTTGCATTAAGAAAAGTCAGTTCTTAAATGAGTTATACCTCAAAGTAATTGAATTTAGACATATTTATGGGAAAGACTGTAACAACATATTTAATTGACGGAGATCCTAAAGGAACTCAATACGCATTCATTAGCAACAAAATTTGCCAAATGTTTGTCGTACCACGTTCTAATCTCTCCTATTTGAATACACAAGAGAAGTTACAAAAACCTGCATTCTATATATTACTGGGGGAAGATGAATCAACAAAACCGCAGGCATATATAGGTGAAACGGAAAATTTCAAAGAACGTGTAAAAGAGCACGACAGCAAAAAAGCGTTTTGGCAAAAAGCACTCATATTCGTATCGAAAGATGCCGATATGACCAAAGTTGATGTGCAATACCTAGAACATAAAGCGATAGCCGAAGCCAAGAAAGCAAACGCTTTTGTTTTAAGCGATAATAAACAAATCCCTAAAGCACCGAATCTACCAGAGCATCAACAGGACTCAATGGATGAATTTTTCGAAGATGTGAAGTTTCTGGCATCATTTATCGGTTGCAATATTTTTGATGTATCACAACCCAAAGAAGAACATCTATTCTACACCAAAGGTAGAGGGTGCAATGCAAAGGGTTTCTACAGTTCAGATGGCTTTACAGTCCTAAAAGGAAGTACTGTTGCCAAAACAATGGTTCCGTCTTTCAACTGGAAAGAAAAACGAGAAAAGATGCTTCAAGATTACACTTCTACTGAGAACGGAATATTGGTATTGACGTCAGATAAAACTTTTTCAAGTCCCAGTACTGCCGCAGATTTCTGTATTGGTAGCAGTAATAATGGCTGGTTGATATGGAAAGACAAAGATGGAAACACATTGGATTCAGTTTATAGAAAACAGCTGGATTAATAACATATCAATTGGAAGCATATATGGAAGAAAAAGGATTGTTTGGAAATTAGCAGGAATGTAAAATACACAATCAACTGAAAATCAATCTATGCCAAAAGCAAAGCTAAAAAAACACTTGTTGTCACTTACAAAAGAACAGATAACCGATATTGTTCTTGAACTATACGATGCACGTAAAGAGGCAAAAGATTATCTGGAGTTTTATCTTGCCCCGGATTGCAACGCTGAATTAGAAAAGAGCAAGAAAGCTATCCGAAACGAGTTTTTCCCAACCCGTGGATTTTCCGAAAAGCCGTCATTTGCCAAATGTCGAAAAGTCATTTCCGATTTTCAAAAGCTTAAACCGGAGCCGACCACTGTTGCCGATTTAATGTTGTTCTATATCGAACAAGGATGCGAATACACACTTGAATTTGGCGATATGTGGGAACAGTTCTATACAACACTGGAGGGAAATTTCGACAAGGCTATGCGCTTTATCTTTCTCAACGGATTGTTAGCCTGTTATTACGAACGGATTGAAAAGCTTATTGATAGCGTATCGGATTGTGGCTGGGGATTTTATGATACATTACAAGATATTTATTCTGAATATCGGTAGTGTTTTTTAATCTTTGATAAAGTCTTGCCCTACACAAAAAGTAAGGAACTGAACCTGTGCGCATAATGGCACAGATTTAGTTCCTATCCTGTTCCTTTAAACTACTCCATTGATTCCCGAATAATACGCAAAGTTTCTTTCTTATACTCCTTGCGGTCATATTCAAATCCTCTACACATCCAGCAACTACAGGGAGTTCCTGTAGTTTTGTAAACTTGTGCCCATTTGTCTTTTGCCAACTCAAACCAATGAGGATGTTCATAATAGCTTCCATCCTCACGAATGATGCAATGACCATAAGCGGCATACAGAATCATACGAGCCTTAAACACACGAGCCATTTGTTGGTGTCTCCACAATTTGTTTCTTTTGTCCATCGTCTCTTTCTATTAAAGTTAGGATGAACAATGATGTTACTTTGGTGAGACTTAATATATCCATAGCATAATACTTTTAATGTTAACCCTTTCGGATGCAAAATTAAGACAAAACATCAACAATATACCAGTATGGGTATAATTTGTTTGTATCTTTTAGAGGTACTGTATTACGCACATACATTTTTTAAGCGGGAATAATTCAACCTTATTACACTTTTTCCAACGTATATCACCCATTGCTCTACACTTTTTCAAGCGAATCAAACGTAAACCTACAAAAGTTTTCAGGTTTTATGACCGATTTCCTATCATCCAACACCTTCTGGAAAATAAAAAACACACCGCAAACCACAGAAATTCCAAGAAAACCACTACCTTTGTATTCAACAAGTGTTCTGTAACATATCTGCGGAAATGCCCTATCATTCAACACCTTGTATCTGATAGCGGACATTCGCAAAAAGGCTAAAAGAAAGCGGTACAACATATATATGCAAAGCTATGAAATACAACGATTTGCATTTGTCCCCACATTCTGTGTATTTGTCAAAACAGAGGTTGTACCGATTAAAATGAATAGTCACTGATAATCAGCGATGTAAATATGCTGCATCGGCAAGTAACCATCTGATTATCAATGAGTTAAATTGATTACAATCGATTAATATGGCGCTCTTTACGGGGCGCCTTTTTTGTTGCTCTACTGTCAATATTAGTCATTTATAAGCTTTGTACATCATCTTTTTGTACCGTTTTTGTACCACGAAGCAAAATTCCGGCATTTTACGCTGGACAGATTGTGGAGTGAGTTTACGCCATTTTACAGAATTTTACGGGATTATACAGATTATTGGGTGAAATAAAGCGAAATAAAATGAAAAGTAGAATTGAAATTAAAAGAATTTGTGCCTGGTGCGGTAAAGAATTTATTGCCTACAAAACGACGACAAATTGTTGTTCCCATAAGTGTGGAAACGCATTATATAAGAAACGTAAGCGTGATGCAGCAATAATTGCCAATAATAATTTAACTGAAAAAATTGTTACAGAAAAACCTATTGAGAAGATTAAAGACAAACCTTTTCTGACTATTACAGAAACTGCAATTTATCTTGGAGTAACAAGACCAACAATATATGGTTACCTTAAACGAGGCGATCTAAAAGCAACACGTATAGGAACTAAATTTCTTTTAAGCAAAGATGACATAAACAATATGTTTAATCATCCTGCAGCTGCAGATTTTAAGTTGCCACCTAAGGAGAAACAAGCAATCACAGAATTTTATACTACAGCTGAAATTATAGAAAAATTCAATGTTAGCGAATCATGGATATTTGTGATGGCTAGGAAAAATAAAATTCCAAAAACGTTCAATCGTGGTAAGACTTACTGGAGTAAAAAGCATATTGATACTTATTTTTCCTCGAAGGCTCCAGATGCAGACATTACAGAATGGTATAGTGTGCAAGAAGTTCAGGACAAATTTCAAATGAGCCTTAACGCTATATACTCTTTTGTTTATAAAAATGCCATTCCGAAAAAGAAGGTTGGTATTACTGTATACTATTCAAAAAAGCACTTCGATACAGCAAAGGGAATACGTCAGGCTGAAGAACCCAAATACTATACAGTTCGAGAGGCTATGGAAAAATTCAAAATAACAAGAGACCAGTTATACCATTATACCAAGTATCATCAAATTCCCAAGATTAAGAAAGGAAAATATACTCTTATATCCAAACCTGAGCTCGATAATTTGTTCGAAGATCCTATCATTGAATAATCCCGGTATAAGTTATTTCCCGGTGTGAATACTCACCAAGAAAACACCAGTTTAATTTGTACCGATAATAATAATTTATCAACCAAAAACATTTATATTATGGCACTTACATGTACTAACGTAACATTGAGACAAAGAGTTATCAGTAACGGCAGAATTTCTCTCTACCTGGACTATTATCCGGCTATTCGCAATCCGTACACAATGAAAATGAGTCGTAGGGAATATCTTGGCATTTATATCTATGCCCGTCCTAAAAATGAGATTGAACGTGATTTCAACAATGAGATGCTGAGTAAGGCTGAAGCCATTCGTTGTATCAGAGTACAAGCAATCGTCAATGAAGAATTTGGATTTCTTGACAAGCACAAAATGAAAGCTGACTTCCTTGCCTATTTTCGTGAGAAAGCAAAACTGAAGTATCACAAATGGGACTGCGTTTACCAGCATTTTGAAAAGTTTGTAAACGGCTATTGCACTTTCGGTGATGTAACGGTAGAGCTTTGTCAGAAGTTCAGGCAGTATCTACTGAACTGTAAACAGATCCGTCACCCTAATATCAGCGTTTCGAGAAATTCGGCAGCTGGATATTTTTCAACTTTCCGTGCATTACTGAAAATAGCTTATCAAGAGAAGATGCTACGTGAAAATCTGAATGACTTCATAGACAAGATTGAATGGAAAGAAGTCAAAAAGCAGTATCTCACATTAGCAGAAGTTAAGAAACTGGCCACTACACCATGCAAGATTCCTGTACTGAAACAAGCTTCATTATTCTCCTGTATGACCGGTCTTCGTATCAGCGATATTTTACAGCTTACATGGGATAATATTGAAGTCGGTCCTGACAATGGCTATTACATCAGAATTTGTACGGAAAAGACAGAGACGGAAGCCACTCTCCCCATCAGTAACGAAGCATTGGAACTATGTGGTATTCCTGGTTCAGGCCGAGTATTCAAAGGACTGACCAGAGCTATGACGAATCAGCCTCTCAAGCAATGGATTTCTGAAGCCGGAATCAAAAAGCACATAACCTTCCACTGCTTCCGTCATTCATACGCCGTCATACAAATCTCTTTAGGCACAGACATTTACACAGTATCAAAAATGCTTACTCACAAAAATGTTTCGACTACACAGATTTATGCTGATTTGGTCAATTCCAAGAAGCGAGAGACAGCTAATAAGATTTCGTTGAAATAATATAGCTCTTATCTTACCTACTAACAGGTTATATCTGATAAATCTATCGGATATGACCTGTTTTTATGTTTGCTTTATCTGACAGAATCGCTATCTTTGAAGAAAATAGAGTCTTTAAATGAATAACTACAGCTATGATAAAAATATATGGAATGGAAACTTGTCCGGATTGTACGTATGTAGAAGAGCAAGTAAAAGGTAATAACCAATATGAGGTCATCGATATTGGTCAACACGTAAGAGATTTGAAAGCATTCTTGAGATTACGTGATCATCATCCAGCCTTTAATGAAGCCAAAAGTGTTGGAGCCGTTGGAATTCCTTGCTTTGTATTGGAAGACGGTACGGTTACTTTGAATCCAGAAGATGCCGGATTACGTTCACGTCCTATTAATGAAGGAGCAACATGTAATATTGACGGAAGCGGTTGTTGATTATGGCACAGAAAATTCTTTTCCTTCATGGTTTCTTTGCATCAAGTACATGTATCCCAGCTCTTGCCTTGAAAGAATATTTCAGCGGTAAGGCAACAGTCTTGAGTCCAGACTTACCCCTGCATCCACAGGAAGCTATCGACTTTATCCAAAGATTGTACAACCAAGAACATCCTGATATATTGGTAGGAAACAGTAATGGCTCGTTTTTGGCACAGATAGTAGCATCTAAAAACAATATCCCTGCTTTACTCGGAAATCCCCATTTCGAAATGACAAGCTTCCTGATGGAACGTATTGGTTCGCATGAATACAAATCTCCATGAGCTAACGGAAACCAGCAGCTTGTCATTAACCAAACATTGATTGATGAATTCGCAGAACTTCAACAGCATCAATGGGACAATTGTCAGGTAGCTAACCAAGAAAATATATGGGGGATATTTGGTGAGAATGACTATCTAGCACACTTTGAGCCTTTATTTTTAATGCATTATAAATATTCATACCACTTTCCTGGCGGTCATACTCCAACAGCTGAAGAAGTACAAAAATATTATGCGCCATTAGCGGAACGATTATTGGAATTATAGCGTAACCTATCATATAATATAATATAGAAAGAATACCACTTTTATTTATTATATGATAAGTTATAAATTCATGTCTTATATCCAATCCCATAAATTAATCCGCCCCTATTTCATCTGAACACTTCTTACTTTCCAATAATAATCAAACTATTTATGACAATTAGTGACGTTTGATGAAGTCTGATGTCACTCTTGTCATTTTCTGATAATACATAATCAGTAAACATTACCTTTGCTTACGAACAGTTAAACATATGGCTTATGTATTTGAAGAAATTTGAATATTTTATTTTAGATTCTAGTGTAGCTGGAACATTACTTCTTATAGCACTTGCTATACGCATTGAAGCAGTCAATGCAGGCTTTGATCAATTCAGCTCAAATATTATTTTTATATCGGTCTTTATAATATCTACAGGATTATATATATCAATGCAAATTGCATTGTATGAGATAATCATATTTTTATGTCATCATAGCAAATCTTTGTCTATCCATGAACATCTTAATGATTCTGTGATTGCACCAGAACAAGCATTTATGGAATATGAAAAACTCCGTTCGAATACTATTATAGAACAGAAACGTACGAACGATAAAAAGCTAGAGTTAGTACATATATACATCCATCAAACGATGGCTGCTTATACAAGCCAAGAAAATCTTCAGCGTTTATGTATGTATATTTCGGACTTCTTTCAGGATAAAACTTCTACCAGTATTATTCCTATAAAAATAGATTCAAAATTGAAAGCTATAGATGTTATGCATTTGGGCTGGAACATAGGTAAAGCATTAGGTAAACGACGTTCATATACAGCAGAATTCATAAAAAAGGTATTTGCTGATACCATGAAAGAAAATGAAGTCAACACGATAATCAAAAAGATGTCTCACTCAGAAACAGAGTGCATAATTAAATTAAATCCACATATAATTCAATAAATCAGACTTTATATTCATAAATACTGCATGAACAAGTATCAATCCTCAAAAGTAAAAACAGATAGTATGACAAAAGAACCTATCACATTCGACAAGCTTCCGCAGGCTGTAAGCTATTTAACAGAACAAGTAGAGAAAATTTATCAATTGGTTGAAACCTTACAACCACAGAGACTTGATCATCAGCATCAACTAATTGACATAGATAAGGCTAGCATACTTATCCAAAAATCAAAACCGACAATCTATAGACTAGCTCGTACAGGTCTCATCCCAGCCTATAAACGTGGTAAGAAATTATATTTCTATGAGGATGAGCTCCTTATATGGATAGAGGCAGGCAAAAAGCAAAGCCAACCTCTATCCTATCAGGAACAATCCGCACAAATACTTAAGGGGATGAAACGCAAACCTAGAAACGGGCTTAGTATTTGAGGATGTGTCAAAATTCATTTTTTGAAAATATGAACTTATAACTTGAAACTTGAGTACCTTAGTTTAGTAAAGAAAGGGCCGATAATGACTCTATACAGAGTTTGATACGGCCCTTTTAAACATTATAGTTACAATCTGTAACTTTAGAGAGTCGTTATTTTAGTTTTTGAGACACCTTCACAAATTATAAATTACAAATATAGAATCTTTAATAATATCAGAAGTGTTAAACTTACAGTTATTTCAAAAAATAAAGAACCCCATACACAAGAATTCATAATCCTGACGTAATTATATTTGCAATTATAGAAGCAGCTATACCTAGCAAGAAACCTATTATTCCTCCACCTGCTGCATATTTCACTTTAATTTTTTTATTTTCATTAGTATTGGAAAAATTATTTCCTGTTGATACTTGATTTCCTGAACCATTGATGTTCGGCGAATGATTACCTTTAGAAACTTGTTTCATAATAATTACTATTTTTTTACGATATTATTATTCCCATTAATATTAGGAGAATTATTCCCATATGATATTTGCATAACACGTGTATTTAGCATTGACTTAGCTTCGTATCCGTCTAAAAGATTTATTTGCTTTTCTGACAATATATCCATTAATTCTCCGTAGGATTGTTTATTGGCAACAATTATTCTTTTATTTTTACTATATGAACAATTACATATTTCAATATAAATTTGTTTATCATGAGAATATTTTTGTTTTTCAATTTTTATATAATCTATATACTTTCTACTTTGCTCTGTTTCAAACAAACATTTGAACCAAAATCTAATAGCTTCACTCTCCAATGCAATCTTATTATATTCAGCTAATGCTATATTTGAAGAGTCTAAACATAATCTAAACTCATTATCCTGAATAAATACCATTAGTACATTAAACAGTAAATCAAAGTTCTCTTTCATACCTGCAAAAGATATAAAATCTACGTCAATAGTAAATCTATTCATTATTTCGCTTTTTTTGCTAAATTCTGAAAATAAGTCATATCATCCTCAAATTCTGTAATATAAAAATCTTTAGGCCACTCAAAAGAACCATCTTTTGATATCTTTATATTTTTAATTATAGCTGAATCATTATTTTCTTGATTTCTAGGTTCGATAAAATAAATAGCAACATCTTTACTGCTTAAAGCACCTTCAGAGATTCTCCTTCGCAAACGCTTTAACAAATACTCACTATGCGTTTCTATTAATAAACTTTTTTTACTTTCCCCTTCTTGTCCGCTGCTAATTTAAGTATATCAATAAATAAATCTGCCAAATCTGCTTGCATTTTGGGATGCAAATGTATTTCAGGTTGTTCAATTAATGTTAACGATTTATTATTTGACATAAAACCTTGGACTAAAATTGGTAATACCTGTGAAATTCCAAATCCCACATCGGTAATGTCTAAATCCAAATTATTTTGATTAATCTTTATATTATGAATAATATCTTTAAATTCCTTTACAGTTACTCGCAATCCAAATTTCTTAAGCCAAGCATTTACCCTTGAATTTACCTGAGTATTTTTTTTAAGCACTTCTGCTAAACTTGTACCACTTTGAGTATTCAAAGTGGTATTTATATTAGCTTCGTCTAAAAGATAATATCTTTGCGGGTAAGCTCGCAATGGACTAACATAATTTATATTTTTATTTTCAAAAGTTTCAGCAATAATATCATATGCTTCATTAAAAAATAAAGCAATATATCTAGACACTAAATTTTTAGATTTTTCATTGAGTTTTAATGAATCGTATTCAAAGGCATCCTTTAAAAAGTGTAAATGTTCTTTTATTACATCAACGTCTAAGATGTCGCTACTAATTCCTTTAGAATCAAGATGAATAAATCTTTTATTTCCAATTTCTACATATTGATCTTCAACTTTTATTTTCTTTGTTTGTGGATTATACTTTAAATTATACCCTAAAACTCCCGATACTGAATATAAGTCTTTAATAGGTTTTAAAAATGTAAAGAAATCACTATATATTGAAAACTTTTGGTGTATAGTCAGTTTGTACTCAATTTAGGGCATAACCCATTGTATGGGCACTTTTGCAAGTGCCTATATATTGAGATGTTAAAAATTTCACTTGTTTATTAACTATTGGCATATTGCCAATCCAATTTTGTCAGGTCGCATACTGAAAAAATCCCTGCAACCGTTAAAGATGTTAACAAAAAACTTTCCAAGGTAATCCCACGCCGACCGACCCTGCAGCTTCACCGTACTTATTATACTGTGATAAGTGGCCGCCATCTTCGCTCCCTCATCACTGCCAAAGTGGAGCATGCTATTTCGTTGGGTTGTCAGAGGACGGACTGCACGCTCGGCCAGGTTATCAAAACTTTTGGATAATCTGGCTTATCCAAACTTTTTAGTTATCCAAACTTATTGTTGTAATCACTTGATAATCCACTAATAATGGATTTAAAGTTTGGATAATATTTATAACTTATGGGCTAATATTAACCAAAACATATCAGCCTATGGACATATCTTACCTAAAATCCAATTTCCCAAAGTTAATTGAGCATCTGGAGACAAACAACTATCACAGGGATGCTTTCCGGCTCACAAGGCGATGCGTCAATCTAGTTTTAAGCTTAGGGCCAACATCTGAAAGTTATGAGGAAATCTTCTGGAATGAAGTCAAACGAAGAGGTTATAAACCAAACGAGCCCCGATTCAAAGCCTTCATGGTTTATCTGGGCAACGTGAAACGCTTCCATATAGAAGGGAAGTTGCCGGATCGTAAAGTCCATGGGTGTCTTTTCCCCAGGAAACCGCTTGAAACCCAACTTACAGAAGAGTACCAGGCACTTGTTCGCTTCCATAAAGAAGAACAGTTGAGCCATCAGTTCATCAGTGATAAATCAATATATATCAGAACACGTGCGCTTATAGGTTTTCTGTCCTATCTCCAGAATTCTGATATTTTCTCTTTGAATGATATTTCTGAGTCAAGTGTGTTGGCGTTCTTCCATGATGGAGAAAAGCAGAAACGCGGAAAAGATTTCTGTTCCCTTTTGAAACGTGCTTTTGAATTTATCAAGACTTATCATCAGGAAGAATATGTCAAGACCAATGTCACGAAAATCATCAATTGGCTTCCGCATATTAAGTCAGGTGAGAAACCTTATCCTTATCTTGAGAAGGAAGAATTTGAAAAAATCCGAGCAGTCCTTCTGGACGAGGGAAACAAACTTACTCATAGAGACAGACTTGTTGGTTGGATTCTTTTCTTCTGGGGACTGCGTGGAACTGATATCATATCGCTGACTACTGGAAATGTTGATTGGAGAAATGAGGCTGTAAGCCTGATTCAATCAAAGACCGGAGAACCTTTGTCTCTTCCAATGAATGTCCACATCGGTAATGAACTTTTCGATTATCTGACGTTGGAAAGGGCCAATGCCGAATTAGAAGGACCTATTCTCCTCCAGCAGAGATCAACGGACAGATCTTTGGGTACGGTTGCCGGGATTTTATCCAAGATTTTTAAGATAGCAGGTGTCCGACAAAATACGGTCGGAGGGTTACGGTTAATGAGGCACAACCTTGTAACCACTCTTTTGGGGCAAAGTACAGCATGTGAGGTCGTGTCTTCAATCGTAGGTCATAGATCTCCGGAATCACTCAAACACTATGCAGACTCCGGCATTGATCATCTGAGGGCTTGTGCTTTATCCATTGAGGATTACCCTATGCCTCCAAATTATTTTTCAATCTAATTATATCTGTGTATGGAAAGACCGTTTAAATCCTTCCTGGCTCTGGATATGGAGAATTTTATCGCAAGGAAGAAAGCAGAAAACAGCTGGAGCAATACATATTATGAGAATCTGCACTACTTCGACAATTATATCCACTCTCATTATCCCACATCCACAGAACTGACGCAAGTGATGATGGAGTGGTGCAAGCCACGTTCCACAGAAAAGGGGAACTCCTGCCGATACCGCACTACTCCCATATGGAATTTTGTATCCTATCTTCGTGACCGTGGTAAAACAGGTGTAACCATCTTACGATGCTACGCAAATGTGCCGGTTGAACTGGTACCACACTTCTTCTCGAAAGACGAATTATCGCGTTTCTTCAGAGAATGCGATATATTCTGGTATGAATATTACAAGAGTAAACGGACCTTACCCCGACTTATCAATATGCTTGAACTTCCAGTGTTCTTTCGTCTTCTTTTCAGTACAGGAATGAGAACTTGTGAGGCTCGCGAACTCAAGAGAGCTGACGTCGACTTCCAGACCGGAGTGGTAAACATTGAGAAATCCAAGGGTATAGACAAGCACCGTGTGGTTTTGCACGAAAGCATGTTGAAGTTGCTTCGTCAATATGATCAAGCGATTGGAAATGTGCTCTCTGAGAGAATTTATCTCTTTCCGTCAACAGGTGACAAACCCCATAGGGCGGCATGGGAAGGCTACCACTTCAGAAATCTGTGGCCGCGTATAAGCCAGGAATCAGCACGTCCTTATGACTTCCGTCATCATTATGCCACCACAAATATCTCACAGTGGGAAAAACATGGCTTTGAGTTCAGCGGAAAGCTACTCTTCCTCTCCAGAAGCATGGGACACAAGAACATACAGAGCACCTTCGGTTATTTTCATTTGACACCTATGCTTACAGACAAACTGAGAAAGAACTGTGGGGATGCCTTCGATGACCTTCTTCCCCCCAATCCGGAAAACGAACCTAATCAATTATGAATCATGAAAAAGAAGCAAAAATCTTGTGCAGGGATAAGTCTTCAGGCCAGACACCTTGCGGAATATATAAGCGACTGGATAAACATCTATGTTCCAAGAATGCGGGGATGTAGTTCCCATACTGAAAGAGCTTATAGGACATCACTCTCCTTGTATGTATCCTATCTGGAAGAAAAAGGATATACCCCATTTACATTAAGCATAGAATGCTTCACACCCGAGGTTCTCAACAACTGGCTCCTATGGCTTAGAGACAACAGAAATCTAAAGCCTGCAAGCTGCAATGGCAGGATGGGGGCTATGAAATGCATGCTTAAATATATAGGTGGTAGAGATGTGGCCTTTGCCGGATTATATCTTAACGCAAAAGAGCATGTTAAGAAAATGAGAGAAGAGAAGGTCCATATAATGGGGATGACAAGAAATGCCGTAAGGGCTCTATTTGCAGCTCCCGATACAACAACAAAACTTGGGGTCAGGGATCTCTTCCTTATGCTGATGTGTTATGGAGTTGCCGGGAGAATCGATGAAATCCTCTCTTTGAAAGTAAAAGACCTTCGGACTGATGTCAAAGATCCATACGCTATTCTCCATGGCAAAGGGAGTAAAATACGTTCCGTATATCTTCAATCGGGCATAATGAAATGGTACGAACGCTACATGAAACTCTTCCATGGAAAAACTCCTAATCAGGAGGATTATCTCTTTTACTCAATTGTCCATGGGCAGCGGTGTAAGCTGACCCAGCCTGCTGTAAGCAAAAGGATGAAACTTCATGCTGACAAGGCAAGACTCACTTGCAATGAAGTTCCCAATCCTATGCATGCGCATCTTTGGCGCCATACAGCCGCATGCCACTGGCGTGAAAATGGGATAAATATCGTGGAAATCAAGGAGTTGATGGGACATGCCAGTTTGACATCAACAATGGTCTATCAAGATGTTACCGATAAGCAGAAGAGGGAAGCAATAAAATCACTTGAAAACAATGTAACGCAGACAATGAAAAAGAAATGGACTATGCCGGACAATCGTTCACTGGCCGCCATGTTTGGTATTAATGTGGACTGAATTCTCCATCAATTATCCAAACTCTTGAAATGTCAAAGCTTGATTTAAGCGTAGATAGCTGAAGGAGTTTGGATAACTAAAAAGTTTGGATAAGCTGCATTGTTGTCTATCGGATAACTTCCATCCTTTATATAGGTAAAGAGGTTTGTCCAAAATGTATCCAGATAGTTCAACGCTTTCTGCAAATAAGGAGTAACAGTCGCAGGATCCTTGGACTTCTCTATACCAAGATGAGTGCGGAGATTTATCAGGATGCCTTTCGTCTCAAGACTTTGACGTTGTTTCCCTCTCTCCTCGTCAGTAAGATTATCCTTTGTATACTGGCGTTCCAAGTTGTACAAATCCTCTATATACTTAATGAAGATATCGGCATTCTTGTCGCCAGCCTGCTCGCTTGCCTTCACAAACTTCGCACGCGCATGTGCAAGACACACCTGATGGTCTGTCTTGGATAAATTGGGAGTCTCGGCTGCTTTCAACTCGTTGCCAATAAAGGTATAAGCATTGTAGCCGTCAGACATGACGCTCTTCAATTCTGCATCACCGATAAAGTCTGTAAGCACATCACGTCCACGGGAACCATTGTCGTAGAAGAAGATAGCCACACGCTCTGCCTTGTTCACAAGTACCCAGATGTAACATTTCTTGTAGTGGTCGTATTTGCGCACCTTGCACCAAGTCTCGTCACAGTTCACGATGGAGTCTTTCTCCAACGCTACTTCCTCCAGTGACTCAACGAGCTTGTCAAGATAAACTTTGCCTTTCTTCAACCAATTGCGCAGCGTATTTGCAGAAACGGTCATCCCCATATCCGTCAGCCATTGATGGAGAAGCCCGAATGTGACGTTCTTCACATACACCTCGTAGGCTATTGCCTGTAGAAACTCAGGTGTTGCCTTTGTTCCCTCGAACTTCGTCACAAATTCAGGATTCCCTGCTTTGGGGAAATAACCCCACTTCGGCTTCTTGCCTTTCTCAACGTAATGAACCATCTCGAAGCGTTTCTCAACGAGACTCATCTCAAGGTGGAAAACAGAGACCATCTTCTTGCCAAGGATTCGCCCTGGCACTTTAGCATCATCTGACTTGTACTCTTCTGCCGGTCCCTTAACGCGCATGGTCCTGTAAGTTTCGGGACGGTTGGACAAGTCATGTTCCTTCTTTGACGGCTTTTCCTCTTTGGAAGAAGTTTCGTTCTTGGAAACGCGGTTGTCTGGAAGAGAAGACGAAGTACCGTCAAAATCATCCTCGTCTTTACCACGGTCTGACTCTTCCGTTTTTGTAGATTCAGCCTTCTTTACTTTCTGTCTTTTGTCACCAAAGCGATTCTTGTCGGCAAACTTCAGCTTGGCGGTAAGGTCTGCCACCTTACGTTCTGCCGATTTTAATTTACGGTCCTTTTCCTTCAATGACGACTCTAAAGACGACACCTTAGACAACACGTCATCAAGCTTGGACAAGCGTTCATCATATTCCTTTTGCTTGTCCAGGAAATCCTGAAGCACAGCATCACGGGCACGAAGACCTAAATCCGCCTCACGGACTCGCTCGGCAAGGTAATTGATATAACGTTTTTGTTCTTCTGCTGTCATACCTTCACTGTAATCAAGAGCAGGGCGCGAGAACGATTCCCGTGCCAGAAGCTCTTGCTTTTGTTCTATGATATGTTGCAGTTCCTTCATCCGTAATGCTCTGATCTTCAACTACAAAGATAGTGAAAATATATGAGAAAAACGAATAAACAAGCAACATAATTATTTGATTTTCAATGTGCTAACTATTGGATTCTCCAATAACAACACCACATCTTTCCAGTCTATTCTGTAAACTCGTTCATCACCATTATGATCCACTTTCATAAACTGATGACCGGCTACAAACTTCTTCTCAAACAGGGTATATGAACGGTTGTCATAAGTGAACAGTCTTACTATACGACGGTCACGGGACATGACGATAAACACATCCCCGTCAGACGGCTCACGGTGGAGTTGTTCACGTATGATGGATAACACCCGGCTATGCTTGCATCGCATATCCGTAAAGTCACGGAGATAATAGAAGCGATTAATACCGGTAACACTCAGCATAGGCCCTCCAGTTTCTCTATCAGTCGCTTCAGCTCTTGATAGCTTAGATTCTTCTGGGAGATATGCAGTCCATTGGTCATTCGCAACTCCACGAGAATACGAACACAAGAAGGCTTCGTTACTGTAGAAGATGGTTCCTGAGAAGGGCCTTCCTGTTTCGGCTCTTCCTGAGCCGAGGTTGGAAGCCCATCCACCTTTACTTCCACGATCTTGTTGCGTGTATCTTTGTACCATTTATAGAATATATTATAAGGTACTTTATTACGTGAACAGAACTGTTCAATGGAGATGCCCTTCGGCATGGCCTCCGTCTGGTACTGGAAATAGAACCTTTCCAAATCTTCACTGCTGTACATAATTTTATATTTAAAGTTCAGCGGCGAAGATACTTTTTTCAAAATATAGCCCTAATTTGAGTACTTACGTATAGTCATTTTCTCATCAAGCAAATTGTCCATTAAAAAATTTTGATGAGAAAGTATATAATTAATAATTTTGGTCTTCTCATTGAGACTCTCTAAATCAATTGATTTATGTGTATATTCTATATTTTTAATCTCATTTATTATGTTCCTTGGTGTATAGATTCCATAGTCTAATAAATCAAATTGACTATTTTTCCCTTCTTTAATTCGATCAATTAGTCTTACTATTTGAGTCAATTACTGGTCAATTGTTTGCAAAAATAATCTTAATTTTTGAATATAAGGAGCGGCATTAAATGAAAATTCAAGATTTAAAATCTTGGTTAAATCTTTATCTTTAATAAGGTTTTCATCTTCGCCTAAATTTATAAATCGCCCATTTAGTTTTAAAGCTGATTCATAAGGCTCTGGATTGTTCATTGTTTGTTCAATCAAAAGAAATAATTGTAATAAACTACTTTTTCCAGAACTATTAGCTCCTAAAAGAATTGTTATTGGCTTTAGCTCTAAACGACCAGAAGAAAAAGCTTTATAATTTTTAAACGAAATAGAATTTATCATAGATTCCTTTTATTTAGTCATACAAAAATAAAATATACTAAGTTTATTAATATTCTCGCAAAGTTATTCTATATATAAAAAAAACAAACTTTTATTATAGATTTAAGTCAAAACAAACATAATAGACTTCTCTATACAGTTCTTTTTAATGCCTATGGGTCCTCCAAATATATATTATATAAAATAGTTGTCACAATTAGGTGTACTTACTTTATCTACCTATTGAACGATTAATATCACATAATATTTAAAGTTTTATTCATGCATCATCTTAGGGTAATTATAGAATAGAAATAACTGATTTTGATAAAGTGTTACCTTCTAGGAACACATGTTATGCACGTTTATTAATACTGTTTTTACATATAAAATCAATTGAACATAACAGCACGTATCATAAAAAATACTCAGACTTCTTTACAACTCATATGTATACAAGAATTATGAGATAAAAGTATTACCAAACAAGTTCGCAATATAATTTTCAACCATTATTTCATTTCTTACAGCAAATATCGCCCTTTGCCACTGACTGAGCAAGGCGGCCCTGTCGGGCTGGTTGGCTGGAAAAAAATCATCCTCGCTTCGCTCCGGTATTTTTTCCCGCCAAGCCTTGCACCGGTCATTGGCAAAGAACAGCCGGGCCAGTAAGAAATTGAAATACTGGCTCCACGGAGCCGGTCATGTCTAATTTAAATAAAAGAATATGACTGAAGAAGTTGGAAAGAAGGTATGTGAAGGTACAGTAGCAGACCTCATGAAGGACAAGACCGGAAAACAGACGGTTGTCACGTTGACAAGAAAGAATGCTTACCGAGTGAAGAAAATCAGAGAACAAGGGACGGATGACGAAGCCGTCCTTTTTCATTTCCGTAAACGCTGTACGGGAATGGGCTCCTATGTACACACCATCGAAACGGCAGACGGGGAAACAGAACTGCATCCAAATGAATTTGAAAAATGGGAAGCAGTGGAATTTCTGTATCCCGGCTATCTGGAAGACCTGCTTGATACAGCTTATAACGCATACAGATGGAGTTCCTTCGAACCTGAAGCAAGGGCGGAAACAGACATCATGCAATATGAAAAACAACTTGTAGAGGATCTGAAACAGATTCCGGAAGAAAAGCAAAACGAGTATGTCAGTGCATACCATAGCAAGTTCTCTGTCTTGCTGGGCAGTCTCTCACGATGTGCCAGTCCGATGGTGACAGGGCCTGCCAAATTCAACTGCCAGCGCAACAACAAGGCCTTGGACGCATACCAGAACAGATTTGATGAATTTCATGACTGGCGTAACCGCTTCAAGGCTGCCATGGAAAGAATGAAAGAGGCAGCCAAACCGGAAGAACAGAAACAGGAGGAGGCATGGAACCGCCTGAAGCGTGACATTGCAAGCAGCGCACAGACCATTCATGATATTGATACCGGTAAAGCAAGAGGATACAGCCGTGCCCTGTTCGTCAGCAGTATCCTTAATAAGGTAAGCACCTATGCAGGAAAAGGAGAAGTGGAAATCGTACAGAAAGCGGTGGACTTCATTACAGACTTCAATGCGCAATGCAAAAAACCGGTTATCACTCCACGAAACCGTTTCTTCCAACTGCCGGAAATGGCACGCCAGGCCAGACTGAAACTTCAGGAAATCAGAGAACGGGAAAACCGTGAACTGAAATTTGAAGGCGGAATGCTGATATGGAACTATGAGGCAGACCGTCTGCAAATCCTGTTTGACAGTATTCCGGATGACCAGAGGCGCAAGGAACTGAAATCATACGGTTTCAAATGGTCGCCGAGATACCAGGCATGGCAACGGCAACTTACACAGAATGCCGTATATGCAGTCAAAAGAGTGTTGAACCTTCAAAACCTATAAGACATGAAAGACCGATTGAAATATGTAATCGATTCCCGCTACTTCGACGGAACATGCCTGACAAGTATGAGTGACGGATTCCACAATGACTATGGTGGGGAAACAATCGAAGAACTGCGCATACGGGAAAACAATCCCTATCTGAAAGCCGTAACAACTTCTGATATAGACAAGAAGCTGCGGCTATACAATCAGTCCCTGTCCGAACCGTTCAAGGAAATCACCGAAGAAGACTACTATGACCTGCTGGATGTACTGCCACCCTTGCGCATGAGACAAAACTCGTTCTTTGTGGGAGAACCGTATTACGGAAATATGTACTCTTTCTGCTTCACCCGTCAAGGAAGATATTTCAAGGGCCTACGCTCCGTACTCACTCCGCAATCCGAACTGGACAGTCAGATAGACCGTCACTTGGAAATCATCAACCGGAAAGCCGTAATCTCAAAAGAGGAAACAAGCAAAACAATCAGCGGAGCCAGACTCATTCCCTATTATTTTTCACTGGACGGAAAACAGCCCGTATTCATCTGCAACCTTGTCATCCAATCAGATTCCAGACAAGCAAGGACGGACATGGCGAATACCCTGAAAAGTCTTCGCCGGAACCATTATCAGTTCTATAAAGGAAAAGGGCATTACGAAACTCCGGACGAACTGATAGACCATATATCAGGAAAGAAGTTCACCCTTGTTTCCGACGGACATTTCTTTCAATATCCTCCCGGCAGGGAATCCGCAACTTTCATTGGACACATCAAGGAGACATCAGAGGAATTTCTTTTCCGGATCTATGACCGTGAATATTTCCTGTATCTCCTAAAAAGATTGAGGACCGTGAAAAAGGAGTCCGCACAGGATATAACAAATATCAAATTATAACATTCGGGGAATGCGGTAAAATGACTGCCGTATTCCCTCATAAAAACAATACAAGTATGAACAAATCGAACACTCTATACTGGAAAACAGCCACAGATCCGGCTGAACGCATTGAGGTCAGACTCGTCCTGAACAGTTATATCGACAATGACAATCTGTATGTAGGACTTGAATCCCGGTCTAAAGATAATTCGGAATGCTGGGAATCCTACATGGACATCACCGTCAACCTCAATTCCCTTCCCCCGTTCCATGCCTATGTGGACAACCGGGACTGCAACAGACATGTGCATGATTTTCTGACCAATAACAGAATAGCAGAACCTGCCGGATTTGAATATCAGGGATTCAGAATGTTCCGCTTCAATCCTGACAGGTTGAAGGAACTCGCACCCGAACAGTTCAAGACAATCAGCGCCAAACTGCCACCACAGGATGACATGATAAAGGACATCATCTATCAGGAAAGACATTTCCCTTTGAGAACTGTTCAAGACATTCACGGAATATATCTTGTTTCAAGCAAGGAACTGGAAGAATCTCTGATCGAAGGAGTACGGAACCTGGATGCTGCGGCAAATGAACTGCTGGATGGCATCTGCCTGTTCTGTTCCACACAGGAACTGCGCTATCTTACGGATGCAGAACTGATAGAAACAATCTACGCACAATAAAAAGGAGGAACAAATATGAAAACTGGAGACATTGTATTTCTGAGACGTCCCTATAAGGGATACCGTGCCGTCGAACTGATGGAAAGACTGGAATGCCGCTGGCTGGTCAGGATTGTTGAGAGCGGTCTTGAACTGGAGGTATATGAAGATGAACTTATATCAGAATTTTAATACGGATAAAGTGTTATGGAAAAATATCAGTTTGCATTCCATTCGGAAATAATCGGCTATACCTCACCCCATATCGGCGAGGTCAGAAAAGCCATACACAGAAAAGTGGAAAAAGAAAAGTCTGCCGCCATAAAGAATGATATTGAGCTGCACATGTACAAGGTGCATGACGGCATACCGGTTCTCCTTAACACCTGCTACCTGTACGATGAAAAAGGATGTATGGTACACGGAAGTATCAAGGGAACCAAGGATTATCTGCTTGAGACATGGAGATACCATACAAACAGACATTCCAAAGGTTTCAGTTCCACAAGAATCAGGCCCTGCACGACAAGCAGGGCTTTTTCGTTTGTATAACTCTTAAAATCAGGAATCATGAACCAGACATTACAACTTACAGACTATATTCCACAGTATGTAAGCCTCTACTACGTGGACTACCGGGATGATCTTGATGAGCATGAAGACATCCAGGAGGAATGTATCCGTTCCAACAATATGGAAAAACTCTATGAAAAGGCATACGAATGGTATGAGGAACAGGAAAGCTCAAACATGCACGACTATCTGGAGGAGACAAGAAAGAATATGGAAACGGACAATTTAGCCGGAGAGTTTGAAGAGCATGAAGATGAAATCAGGGAACTTATCTACGACCGGAACGATTCCGACCCGGTAAAGGACCTGATACGCAACTCGTCCGTCACTAATTTCTTCTATTCGCTCGGAGTGGAAATCAGCGGATATCTGACCGGTTGTTCACTGCGGGGAGAATCAGTCGCCATGGCCTGCCATAAGGTACGCCGCGCACTGCATCTGAAAAAGGGGCAGTTTGACGAGAAGATTGAAGAACTGGTAGAGAATGCCACATACGGCGGAGAACTGCGCATCTACTTCAACGCCATGTTTGACAGGCTCATCAGTAAAGACCCTGAGAACGATTTCAAGAGCATCCGTTTCCACGGGAATGTAGTGGTGGCCATTGCCGACAGCCGGAACGGTTCCGGACATCATGTACGGATTCCGTTGGACATCACCTTCCCTTTCCGAAGGGAGAATCTGTTTGTCGATTCACAGGTACACTATTCCTATGCCAATGAAGTCTGCGGCATGACCAATGACTGGTGTGATTCCACAAAATGGGAAACGGGCATGAAACCTTTTACCGGATCGGTCCGAAAAAGCCGGATGGCTGAATACAAGAAACAGGAAGCCGCTTATGAGCAGACATTCCGAGACGGGAAATGTATCTTCGGTGACATGAACTACAAACGCCACCGTGACGTGCGGTATTCGAATGAGTATCCTGCCGGATGCAGATGCCCTCATTGCGGTACTTTCTGGATTGACTGAAAAAACATTTACCAACCAATAAATTCAAACGATATGAAAATCTGCTGTTCACAAGAGCATTACGACAAGGTCGTACAGTATGCAAAATCAATCAATGACAAAACCCTGGAAAACTGTCTTGAACGTCTAAAACAATGGGAGAAGAACGAGAACCGTCCATGCGAAATCGAACTCTATTACGACCATGCGCCTTATTCGTTCGGATTTTGCGAACGTTATCCGGACGGGAATACAGGCATTGTCGGAGGACTGCTGTATCATGGAAATCCGGACGAATCCTTTGCCGTCATCATGGAACGTTTCCACGGATGGAGCATACATACCTGACATATATGCGACAGTCTGTATTGGGGAGCCTCATGCAATATGGGGTTCCCTTTTTTTATGCCGGAGACATGATGACAGCATCCTCATTTCTTGCTGTAAAAATAGCTGTTTGCCGCGCAACTCCCGCAAGGCGGCCCTGCCGGGCTGGTTGTCTGGAAAAAAATCATCCTCGCTTCGCTCCGGTATTTTTTTCCGCCAAGCCTTGCAGGGATGCGGGCAAACAGACAACAGGGACAACAAGAAATAAGAATGCCTGTACCTTACAGGCAGACAATGTATAACAATAAATATCAGAAGTCATGATTACAGACCAGAAGACACAGAACAGGCTTCACGCGGATACCGGAACGGAACTGTTCTCCATCAGACAAAGGAAGGAAGCCGTCACAAGGATGCTGGACATTCTGAAAGAGACTCCGGAATACCTGCAGGTTATGAACCATATACCGGCTTATGCCATGGATGACGATACGTCAGAATGGTGGAAATCGGAAGAATCGGAAAATTTCATGAACTCACTCCTGGAAGTGATGGAAAGCTATACTCCGGACGGATACAGGTTCGGACCTAAATCCGGCACGGCCGACCTTTACGGCTACTGGGAAAGCAAGACCGGGCGGACAACCCTCTTCCATCTGCTTTTCAGTCTGGAAAGCGGATATGAATGGGGAAAAGGTCTTTCCCATGAGAAAACGGACGCATTCTACAAGGAAATAAAAGAGAAGTTCCATGAAGAAGGATTCGACACGGACAGAACAGGCTGTACATTACAGGCCATGTATCTTGTAAAAGGAAAGACACGCCTGTACGTGCATCCGATGGAAATAAGCGGCTACTGTGAAACACTGCATATTCCACAGATTACAGCCATACTGAAAAAAGGAGGCCGTACATTCCGTCTTGTAAAGGATAAGATAGCGGAAGAGGTGTATTCCTTCACCTATGAAGAAGAACTGGAATATTACCGTGCCAGATACGGAACGTGCATCCACCGGAATATACTGGATGCCTTCAGCAACCGCCACGCAGGGAAAGAGGACATACTTTCCATGATGGCATCACGGATAAATGTGGCTACGACATCACATCTTCACGGTATCGGATATGATTCGCCTGCATACAGGTTTGTGCATGAGGCATACGACAGACTGGTAAACAACGGAAAGCTGAAGGAGAATGCCCGGGAAATCGGTTGCTGCAACATCATAATGGCCATTTCAAATACCAACGCAATATGAGACTGAATTACAATGACATGCTGCTTCTGGCAATATGGGAATACAACAGGAGACAGGACGAGGATCTGACCCTGGAACTGTTTCAGGAAACATTCGGACAGGTTCCCGGCGCACATTTCCATGACAAATGGGTGCATTATTACAACAAGAACCTGCTGATGATGGCCGCCTATTTCAGGAGTGAGGAAGAAAACGGCCAGAAATTCTGTGATATGGTCACCCGACAGGTTGAACGCTATACACAAAACAGGAGGAGAACAGGATGAATACAAAGATAAGATATGACCTTGACAGTCTTGAACTGGCAAACGGTGACTTCGGGTATCCCATTACAGAAAAGGAAGTACGGAAAGTGAACCGTATGCTGGAACTGATTGAGAATGTCCGAAGCAGGCAGATGTGCCCGACAGAAGGAGACTGCGTGGAATTTGTCTCACGTTCTGGTGACTATTTCGGAAAAGCTCATATAGAACGGATAACAGGAAAATATGCGGATATATGCCTGATACCGGAAACGGTATTCTGTTTCGATGACATGGGAAAAGCCGCCTATGATACCACCGGAAGTCCCTGGACGCAGGTCAATATCCGGAACATGAAACCCGCAGGTACAGAAATCCGCATATTCAGGACATGGGGATTCGGGAAGCGCAGCAATACGGGCAGTCTCAGGTTTGATGCTCCGGTCAGGAAATGGGAATACAGAGAACCGAATCCGTTGTATGACGGTTACACCACCCGTAACTGGTTCCGCTATCATATCATGAAACACCGGGACAGGGAAAGGACAGGCGAATACACCTTCCGCAGCGTTTCATTTACGCTATACAGCCGGAGCGAGCTGGACGAGCTGGCCGCAATCCTGAAAGGCAGACTCTACAAGGGAATCCTGCCTGACTCTCTTGTACTTTGGGGATACCGCATGGATATTAAGGAAATATCACGTGAGCAGTGGAACGGTATGGGACAGCACGGACAAATCCGCATGAAATTCATGGGATACGGTCCGGTCAGAATCCACACGGACAATGAAAACCATACCGTAACAGTATACAGAATCAACGACAATCTATAACCAATTATAAAATAAAGGAATATGGCACGATATGAAATCTCCAACGAAGTCAGGCCGCTCGACAGGCTCATCACAGGCTTTGCCTCCTCATGCGGCTATGAAATACAGACCGTATTCAACGACCTGCTGCGTTTCATCATCCACGGCTTCTCTCCTGGAGCACCGCCAATAAGCAACTGGAAATACAAGCGTCAGCAAAACGCCTCGTTCATGGAAATGACAGCCGAATGGACACGTATCATGCAGAAACAAATCGGCAGGTCGGGCTGGTTCGACGCTTTCGGTGAACTCCACATGGCCTACTGCTCAAAACCGGGACAGCAGGCAAACGGACAGTTCTTCACGCCGTCACATATCTGTGAACTCATGGTCATGTGCGCGGCAGGTAAAAAAGAGACCGGACAGAGGATGGGAGACCCTACATGCGGCAGCGGAAGGCTCCTGCTGGCATACCATGCGCACAATCCGGGAAACTATCTGGTCGGAGAAGACATCAGCCGGACCTGCTGCATGATGACCGTATGCAACATGCTCATCCACGGATGTATCGGGGAAGTGATCTGTCATGACAGTCTCCAGCCGAAGGCATTCACCGACGGATGGAAAGTCAACCAGGCTCTGCCCTTGACGGGAATACCTTCTATAAGACGCATGAAGGAAGAGGAATACAGGAATCCTTTTCCGGAAAATATCGGACGCTTCAAAGAGGCAGTCCGTATCATCAACCTATTGGACAAATAATTACCAACCATTTAAAAAATATAATTATGGAAGCTTTAGCAACATTGAACAATCAGAGACAGTTTGATTTCCAGAACAACGGAATCGAAGTAATGGACCTTGAAACACTACAGCGTACCTACAAGGAGAACGACATCTACGGCAATCCGGTAAGGGGAATCTACCACTACCAGGTCATCCAGCGCATGACGGACATCTGCCGCCGTCACAACCTGAACTACGAGGTGGAGGAAATCTTCGCCGCCCAGAACAAGAACCGTACACAGCCCGGAGTGGTCATCCTGCCACAGGTGGAACAGACCTATGGAGAGAAGGCGGTAGAAGCACATGTACTGCGCAGGATCTTCACGACCATCCGCATTCTGAACGGGGATACCGACGAACTGACAACCACACTCGTGGTAGCCTACCATCAGGACGGAATTCAGGCAGCGATAGGTCCCTGCGTACGTATCTGCCACAACCAGTGTATCCTTTCACCCGAACGAAGCGTTGCCAACTACGGCAAGGACAAGGTGACTACCGAGGAACTGTTCGGAAAGGTGGATGACTGGATGCGCAATTTTGAGCGTGACATGGATGCGGACAGAAGCCGAATCCAAAGGCTCAAGGAAAAGGTGTTGACACCCGGTGAATTATACATGATTATCGGTATGCTGACGGCTCTGCGTGTATCGCATGACAGTGCAGACAAAAGACTGGCATCACAGGTGGACACCTATCCACTTAACCAGGGACAGATTTCCGTGTTTACGGAAGAACTGCTCAAACTCTCACTTGAACAGCCACGCATTACAGCGTGGGATGTCTACAATGTAGCGACAGAAATCTACAAGCCTGGAAAGACTGATTTTCCTGCCATGATTCCACAGAACGGAGCAATGGCCGATTTCCTGCTTTCATATAACCAGAATTAGAACCTGAAACCGAATACGACAGGCCCAGTTCCGTTACCAGCGGAATCGGGCTTTGTCATTTATCAACCCGAATAATCAGATAAGATATGGCAGCAAGTAACAGAATAAAGGCTGAAATGTATATCCTTTTCAGCTGCAACGCATGGCACGAATACAGTTCATTCGAGCCAAAGGCGGTCTTCTCTTCCATAGAAAAGGCAGCAGACTTCCTGCAAAAGAACAGAAGAGAACTGAAACTGGAGGAAGATGACATCGAATGTTTCAGACAGCACAGTCAGACTCAGGGCAGAAATACCAATTACCTGGTACAGTCCTGTCCCTACAATCCAGTCCGCAAAAAAGATCTGGAATGACAAAGAATCCCATTCATAAACAATCAACCAAATATCATCTGAATATGAATATTTTCCAAAAAAGAATTGAAAACCTGTGCGATGAAATCATCGGCAGGATACTTGCACTGATGAAGGTAAACTCGGTTTCCGAAGTCGTATTGACAGACAATGACAATCCGGTTTACGTAATATGGTTTGACAAGACCGGTGATCCGTGCGAATGTTCCGTACACAAGGTAACTGCTATCGGAGAAGGAATCACACTTGAAGTCTATGATAAGATAACCGGAGAAAATTACAAGGTCACAAGCCGCCATGAGGCGGTTCTGGCCAATCCGGTATGGCTTAACGACATTCTGGAAGCCATAACAAACACCTTTCAGATAAAAAATACAGGACTGGAAGAGAATGTTATATGTTGCAAATGTGGAGAAAATCATGTAGTCTGCAATGCATTCATCAATCCGAATACAAAACAGTTCTATAATTATGATGAAGAGTCATTTCTGTATGGATGGTGTGAGAAGTGTGACAATTATACCATTCTCTGCGACATAGAAGCCGTAAAAAATGATATTGAAAACGATTTCAAGAAATTTGTCAAAACATATGGGGAAAAGCCCGAAATTGCAGAGTGTAAGATTATATGGAAAGACAGCCTTAATACTGAATACGTAAACATCGCAATTACTGATGTACCTGAAGAATATGATAATACGATATTTTTCTACTGTAAAAATTTATCCGAACTGATAAATCTATCTGATTTTTCTAGTGAGGATTTTGTATTATTCCATTTTATGGATTTTAAATCGATAACATTATAAACCAAATAAAACTTGTCAGATATATCAGTCTTTCATAACTTTGCCCCTGGAAAATTAAAAACAGAAGACAATATAAGTCAGTAGTATTATGATGGAGAATTATCAGGAAAAGGCAAAAGAGAATTTTTATCGTAACCGTCCGTACGGCATTCATATTGATTATGCCCAAAAAGGGTTTGTATTGTTTAATCATTATATAAACAGTCTTGGGAAACAAGAAACTGGTTCCATAGAAGGACTTCCTCTTGAAAAATTTGAGGATGTGGACGCGATACCATTGAACGGTAAGATTATAAAAAATGGCAACCAGACAATAGACATCTATTTCTATACGGAAGATTCAAATCCTTACAGAAATATGAAACTGGATATGGATGCTCTGAAACAGTATAACCGGTTCATTTATCACCTGTCACTTTTTCTGAACAGAACATTATAACAGAACAGCCGTGAACTTTTCATAATTCACGGCTGTTCTGTTCTTTTTCATTGTATAAACAATAATCTGTATTCTTCTTTTCTTCTCCTTTCTATTGACGGAATTTTCTTTCCCTTATAGTGACAATATCGTATGAAATCCGCATAAATGTCTCGGTTACCGGCTTCCAGTTTCCTTATTAACGTGCTTTTGGGCATCCTGCCATAACCGAGCAACCTATATGGGCCCACCTGATAAGCAAGACAGGCTATCAGTAGCGAATCCTTTCCCAGATGACGGAACAACGCACACATTTCCTTCAGGTCTTTTCTCAGAATACTGTCTCCCTCACTTTCTGTCAGACTGACGGGAAACTTTTCCCCTTTTCTGATACGGTGACCGTATGCAACATACGGATAATGTTCCGGACCATGCCATCCTTCGTATTTCTTGATACACCTGACAGCCGTTTCCCAACGTGAGTCTTCCACATTCTCCTGTGCACGCAGGGAAGTTACCGTCATGGCCAGTACCACCAATGGCAGTACTGACCTTAGAAGTCTAACGGTTATTATAGGGCACCTCCTTCCTGAACTGACAAAGAATCTTCCACGGCATCCGTCTCTTCATCGCCTGCATCATTGAAGTCAAATTCCATTTCCGTCATGTTTCCCCAATTGTCCTCGACAACGACAATGAAGTTCTGCGCCTCGTCACATAGTGAAGTATAATACATCCTGAACTTCCGGTTCTCCAACAGATAACGGTCATTCGGTTTGAATTCAAGACCGTTGTCCAGTTTCAGGGAACCTTCCCCGTCATATTGGAAATAACGGATCGTATAGACCGTACCGTCAAAATCGCCCTCACTTTTGAGTTCACACCGTATTTCCGCCGTCTCATTCCTGTTCAGTTCCTTGGGAACCGGCATTGTTTCCACGGTAAACGGATAACTCTGCTGGATTTCCAGCTCGGATTCGCACGAGGTCAGTACAAGACTGACCAGAACTATGCAGAACATGGCAATCTTGCCTGCCAACCCAAATCCTTTTCTTATATTCTTTTCTGTCTTCATTTGTTTTCCTTTGTTTTTGTCAGATATTCATTCAAGTCCTTTAATCCATCATACAAACCGGAACAGTCCATAACCTTATTCCCGAAATGTATGTTCAAAGTCTCCAGTGCAGTAATCCCGGCCCGATCACGGTCAAGAAAGCACAGGATTTTACCGTAACCCTCCAGAACGGCATACGACCGTTCCAGATTGGATACAGAGTTCAGCACCAGGCAGTCCTCGTCCTTCACAATCCGCAATACCAATGCCGAAAGGAAATCCACAAATCCTTCAAACACACAGCACGTATCCTGTTTCTTTCCGGACAGGGACACACAGGAAATGTCCTTGGGAGAGATGCATCCCTTGAACATCGGGTTACGGAGTTCATAGCCGCCGCTCCGGTTCATGAAGCCTATGGCAAAATACCGTTTGCCCCGTATTCCGTATGCCACTTCCTTGCAGAATCTCCCGGCTATGGCCGGATCAATGCCTCTCTCTTTCAGGTAACCTTTCAATGCCTCATGACTCAGTTCCGTCACTTTCACGTCCTCGAATCCGGAAACGCGGGGTATCTTCTTACGTTCCTGTAAAGGCCGGAGGGGAAGGATGCCGGATTTCCCTGAAAGGAACTCCAGTTGTTCCATGAAACCGGTACTTCCGGTCAGTTCTCCGGCAAGATGGAAGATGTCACCTCCCTTTCCGAGGCCAAAATCAAACCAGACATTCCGCTGCGTATCCACCTTGAAGGATGCGGTTCTCTCATTTCTGAAAGGGGATCTGAACCAGACATCATTTCCTTTACGGGATACAGGCATATGCCCCAGATTTTCAAGAAAACCGACAAGGGAAATCTGTCTAATCTCTTCCAGTTCCATAACCCACTAATTTATCATAAAACGGATGCCGATTCCATACTGGGTATGGCAATGTCCGAGACTTCCGCCCCACAGGAAACGTTCACGCAAGGAAGCCGTCAATGCCACACGGTCGGCAAGGTATAGTTCCATCTCCAGCGTCAGGGCACAGCCGTACACAAAGGCATCGCCGTTTTTCAGAGTGGCCCCGTCATAGAGTTTTTTATCGGACCAGTTTACCGTCTCATATCCAGCCAGTGCCGATCCTCCCAGATTGAGGAAGAACACTTTTCCCGCATCGGAAAGGAAATTCAGGTAATATCCGCCTTCTGCCGTAAACTGCGCCGAAGGGATGGTCACATGACGGTAACCGTGTTTCATATGCAGGTAATCCGCTCCATATACCCATTTGTTCCCGCCTTTGGCATAGCTTGAAAGTATCATTCCCATATAGTATCCGTTATCGGAAGCCATACCTCCACGCATTTCCACACCCTGCATCCTTGGCAGAATCCGCTGGGCTTCTGCCTGTCCTACGGAAAGGACAAGCAGCAATGCCAGCATATACAATACTTTCGTTCTCATCGTACCTTCAGTTCGTTGATGGTTTCCGCACGCACCAGGTCTTCGTTGACCACCTCAAAACTCTGGTGACGGCCACCCTGTTTCTCATACATCTCCACAACCAGTTTCTTATCGTTCGGTATTGTAAACTTGGGAAGGGCAAATACCGTACATTCCGAATCCCTGCCGTTTACACGTGTCACATAATTGTAGGCACGCAGCGGATAAATCACCTGCTCCTGCATGGCCGTACGCTTCATCACCTTTTTGTCCACCACCTTGAACGTAATGAAATCCACGTCAAAGGGCACATTCGAGGAGTTCTTTACCTGGGTATGGAAATAAAGCAGGTCATTATGGGTGTACAGTCCTTTGAGCAGATACTGGATACCGAAACGCTTGCAGCCGATATGACGGATACAGCGCTTGTCATTCTCATACACGGATTTCATGATAAGACGTACCAGACGGGGTGACTCGTTATCCAGCTCGGTCAGATAGATTTCCATGGCATTGTTGGGACGGTTCACCGATTCTCCGTCATGGATGAAATCACACATCTCCACATTCAGCAGCAGCGGCTCATCGGCATACTTCACGTTGAAGGTATAGAAGTTCCCGTCTTCGGTTATTACAGACATATTGGTCTCCTCCCTGAAATTTCGTGTCGTGGCCTTTACTCGGATTACATTCTCGGCACCGTCGGCCTTGCCGGCTATCAGGTTTGTAGAACCAAGATCCACATACTTGACCGGAGCAGGGAAAATGACATGGACAGTCTTGTCATACGTTATTTCCAGTCCATGCGGCGGAATCATCTGGCTGAAACCGATCTTGCGGGTCAGCCCCTCATAATAATCACCGCTACTCTGCTGCGCCCAGGCAGCCGATACGCCCAGTAAAAGGGCAAACATCATCAGAATCTTCTTCATGTGCTTTTGTTTAATGGTTGTCTTTTCTTTCATAGTTTCCTGTATTTCATTTCTCCGGTGAATGGAGCAGTACCCGGTGTCCGGCCTTCAAAGTAATCTTTACCGTACGCATCCGTTTGGATATGTACTGGGAAACGCCCTGTATCACACCTTTTCCCAGATCGGAGGCAATCTGCGCCCCGGCATCTGTGGAAATGTTGATGCTGCTGTTCATCGAGGTTCCCATGTTGGCGGCAATCTCCCTGGCAGCGTCATATTCCAGTGAACCCGGCACCAGGATTCCCTGCTGTCCGTCTAGATCATAGACTTCTAGCTCCACCGGCAGGATAGTTCCCTTGTATTCCACGGCATTGACCATGATTTCCAGCCGTTCACCCTGTATGCGTGTGCCACCTACCAGTACGGTCCCTTTCGGTATGAAACGTCCGGCAACGGACATGGGCTCGGTAAGCCGCAGGCGCAAGGCCTGTCCGTCGGATACGGTCTGTGTTCCGTGTACACAGGCAGCAATGGTATTGCCTTCCGTTACTGTCTTCCGGCCGACAGCCGTATTGAAACCGGCATTGCGTTCTCCCGAAAAGGCGGATATGAACTCTTCGTCGCTCATAGGTCTGGAAAGCGAGGATACCACCTCATTGTGAACCTGTTTCACCGGTATGGCTTTTTTGTCCTCCGCTTTTCTGACGGGAGAAGGAGTCTCCACTGCCTGACGGTTATTGTATTTGGCGGCCAGTTCGTATGATTTTTCCATCAGGGCCATCTTTTCCTCCATGCCTGACAGTGGCTCCTGTTTCTGCTGCTGTTGCTGCATACGCTCCAGTTCCTCAATCCTTTCCAGAAGCCTTTCCTTTTCCGGATCGGTCCGCGGTTCATAGATGCTTCCCAGCGTACGGTTCATCTCACGGTAGGCTCCGGCCGAGGAACTGACCGGTCCGGCATTTCCTTTTTCTGTTTCCGTTTCCGTGTTTGTTTGCCTCTCCGGTGGAATGTTATCGGGAAGACGGACACTGTCTTTCCGTTCCTCTTTGGCAAACATGGACTCCGCAGCTTCAAAGAATGTCTTCCTTTTCCTGCTTTCCTGTTCCATCAGAGCCTTTTCATAGGCATCCTTCTTGTTTCCTTCCAGGCGGCTGTCCTCGGGAGAAGGGATTTCCGTATTGAATCCCTGTCCTTTATCCTGCCGCTCCCGTTCCTGCCCGGAAGGTGAGAATATCAGATAGAAACTTCCCAGACACAGCAGGAACATCAGCGGATACACCACAAATCCGGCGCGTTTGCGTTTCTGTTCCTCACTCAGCGGCTTCCTGTCCTTTGAAGACCGGAGCCTGAACGGTTTCATCAGCCGTTCCATTACTTTCTTGACTTTTTCTTTCTCCATTTCTTACAATAGATTGAATGAACTCCATACGGAGTGAATCCTTTTCCATAAATTCCATTCCGGACTCCCGATTATTACTGCCTATAAACGGTCTGCATGCCGTATAGACACATGCGGCGGTAAACGGGACAAACAGTATCCAGAGAACGGCCTTGCGCTGTTTAACGGTAAGTCTGTGGCAGAACCTCCTGAGTTGAAGGTTCGCCTGTCTCGTCAGGTTCCTTTTCATCGCTCTACGCTCCTTATGTCCTTGTTTTCCAGTATGGTCAGATGTTCGATGATAAAGCCGTTGGGGTTGTCATCGGAACGGGACGTATTCTGAAGCTGGCAGTCAGTCACCAGCGAACGTTCCGTCACATTACTCTCACGGATAATCATCTGGCGGGCATACGTCCTGGCCCTGTAGGGGTATCCGGAAAAGTCGCAGACCACGCTGTCCACCCGTACCACCTGATTGATATTACCGGAAATGAGACGGTTGTAATATCCTTTCTCGGCAAAATCCACATAGTAATGATAGGCGCTTTTGTCCGCCAGCTGCAAGGCACGGTTGATATTGTGCTCGATGGCATCCTTCTGTGGTGACAGCCCGAAAAAAAGCTCATGGAACCTTCTTACGTGCTCCCTGGCTTCAGCCGGACGGTTCTGTGAAAGATCCTGTGAAAGGGCAAGCATCAGTGACTTGCCGCCATCGAGTACATAAATTTTCTCACGCTGTTTCTCCGCAAAGCGGTATGAGTTCCACAGGGCAAAGACGGTCACGAGCGTGCAGCATCCGACAAAGACCGCAAGCATCAGGCGTATCCGTCTGAAACTGCTTTCAATATTGGTCAGTGATTTGAATTCCATCTGTTTTCATGATTTTAATGTTCCTGTTCAGTTTATTTTCCACGCAGACGCCCTCCGATATTTCCCAGTCCGGAACCTGCGGCACCGGCTGCAAATCCTCCGGTCTTGGTCGCGGTACGGTTGATGTTTCGGTTGTAGTTTCCGGCACCGCCTGCCTGCACAATCCATCCGGCCACGGTCGGCACGGTAAAATATCCGATGATACCTATCAGCATGAAGATCACATATACCGAATTGGAGTTGTCCAACGAATAGTTCGGATTGTTCTGGAGCTCCAGGATGTCGTTCTGCAGCATAAGTACCTGAATCTTGGCCAGCATACAGCTGAAAAGGTCACTCACGGGAAGCCACAGATAGACGGAAATGTAACGTGTGAACCACTGGCTGAGCGTGGACTGGAAACCGTCCCACACACTGAAGGCAAAGGCAATGGGACCGAGGATGGACAATACAACCAGAAAAAAGGTCCTTACCGTATCTATAAGCAGGGATGCCGCGGCAAAAAGCAGTTCCAGCAGACTGCGGAAGGCGTCACGGATATTCTTTTCCAGATTGTACATGCCCACTTCCATATACATGCCCATGCGGGTTGCCATGGCATCGGGCGACCATCCGAGCTCGTCCAGCTGACGGTCAAACTCCTCATCGCTGACCAGATAGGCCGTTTCCGGATTACGGAGCATGGCTTCACGTTCCAGCCTGTCCTTCTGTTCACGGTACTGCTGCATGTCCATCGTCTGCCCCTCAAGCATCTTGTGGGTTCCCTGCACAATCGGACTCAGCACCGTATTCATCGTTCCGAGTACCAGAGTCGGGAAAAGCATGATGCAGATGCCTATCGCAAACGGGCGCAGAAGCGGATACACGTCTATCGGTTCGGCACGGGCAAGCGACTGCCAGACACGGACGGCCACATAAAACAGGGCACCGAGTCCGGCAAGTCCCTTGGCCACATCCAGCATATCCCCGCAAAGGGGCATCATTTCATTGTAAAGGCTCTCCAGAATGGTATGGAGATTCGAGAAATCCACGGATAACAATACCATAGGTTACCAGTATTTGGAGGTGTCATTGCCATAGAGCTTCAGGACACGGTCAAGGTCATTCTTCTTGCGGGCACGCAGAAAACTCACGGCTATATTCCTGTTCGTATAGTAATTCACGAGATTGCGGTAACGGCGCATACTGGCATAACAGTCATCCACCACGTCCATACGGTCCTTGTCGGTCATGGAAAGGGTGCTGACGTTGATTACCTGCTTGAGGTCCTGCAACACCCCGTTGCTCTCTTCCAGAAGTTTGGTATAACCGAAAGCGATGGCATCCAGTTCTTCGGGAGAAAAGTTCTCGTCACCCAGCATCTTTTGGAAATTGGTCACGTAGATTTCCGACACGTCACCGACCATCAGGATGATCTCACTGACCTTACGGGCATCCTTCACCAGATTGTTGACGGACTTCAGGGCATCATAGTATTTCTTGTACTGCTGGTATATCTTCACCGTCTCCGCAAAATTCTGGGCGGTACTTGTCGCGGTTGAAGAGGTATGCACGATATTGTCCGACATGTTGATGATACTCTGGGCAAGGTTTCCCGGATCGGTCACCACCCACTGTGCCCGTATCTGTCCGGCAAGAAAAAAGGTTCCTGCACAAAGCAGCAGCAGTCTTTTTCTCATGGACGCACCTCCTTCCTTACATAGTCACCGTTCGGAGAAAAGGTCAATACGTCAGCCGCCTCATTGTAGGCGATGTCTATGCGGTAGCCGGTATTGATGAACAGGTTACCGTTTTCTTCCACCAGCAGATAGGTTTCCGGCTTCAGCTTCCGTGTCTTTCCGCTGCGGGCGAAAACCGTCACCTTGTAGGCGTCCCCTTCCTTATATATAAGGACATCGGGCTTGCCTTCCACACTGCTCCATGAACCGCACAGGCGGTCACAGTCCTTGAACCTGCTTTCACTACAGCTCTGCAACAGCAGTGATGCCGCCCCGATCAGGCAGGCGGCCAGTCTGTACAACTGTCTGTTTTTCATGTCTTGTCTTTTTAATGATGTTGTTCTTGTTTTACTGAATCTCTCAAAGTCCCATCTTGCGTCTCTTTGGCTTCGGACTGACAGGGATGCGGACTTTTCCGGTCGGCCTGTCCTTACAGGCTGGCTGCCGGCATTCCTTGCGGATAATGGCATCGTCCTTTTTGTTTGGGGACTTCAGGCCAACCATGGTTTCAAACCTGGCATAAAGTTCCTTATAGGCCTTTTCTGACTGTTGCCGCCTGATTTCATCCGGGGAATTCCGGTCAATGCCGTATTTCATGAGAAAACAGGAATTAATGAAAGGGCTGTCAATATTCTTCGGGTTGGCGATGAAACCTCCCAGCTTTTCCAGTTCCCCGTACAGCTTGTCGAGATACTGTACGGGAGGAGGGGAACAAAGCCGCTCGAAGACCTTCTCCACAGCATGTGTCAGTCTTACATCGACCTCTACGGCATCAGGTATCTCGCCTCTGAGCCTTCTTTCCCTGTAATCTTCCGGTTCCATACTTTCAAGCCGGTGATACAGCTCATAGTCTTCTGAAAATCCGTAATATTCACGGATATCCTTCGGTATGTCCCATCCGTTCATCAGGGACCAGTAGAGACATTCAATGGTCTCCTTACGCTTTCTTTCATCCGATTCAAAACTGTCATTCATAACCGTCATGCTTTACCGTTTGACCTTTTCCTTTCCCTTCTCATTTCCGCAATGCGTTTCACGGCCAGTTCCAGATTTCCGCCCAGTTCCCTGGCCAGCTTCTGCAATTCCAGCTTTTCCGACTCTTCCGTGGTATATACGGCATATTCCTCATCGCTGACTTCCGTGGCATACACGGCCGAGTGGGTACCGCCAAGACCGATCCAGACCTCACGGTAGAAACGTCCGGGATGGTTGGCTTGGTTAATGGACAGGATCTGTCCGCGTTCCTTGTCGGTCAGTCCGAGAAGCCGCTGGATATGGTCGAACTTGTTCATGTATTTCCGCTGGTCAAGAAGAATCTTGCAGTCACTGTTGTTGATGATAGCTTCCTTTACGACAGGGGAACTGATGATGTCATCCACTTCCTGGGTGACCACCACGGCCTCACCGAAATATTTTCTGACGGTCTTAAGTAGGCTAAGCACCCGGCGCCTTATCATATTTCTATGGCAGGTTTCCAAAAGCTCGCCCCCGAACCGGACTTACACCTCTCAGCGTATCCGGCTCTCCACTAATTTCAGTCTATCTTTCCGTCATGTATCTTCTTGTGACAACTCCTGCACACGGCAATCGTCTTGCGTTTACGGGCAATCATGTGTCGTTCCCAGCTTTCCTTGCCCTGTAAGTTCTTTAGTTTCCTTACATGATGCATAACAAGGTCGTCTGTCGCTTCACATAATTCACACTCACGGGCTTTTAGTCTTTCAACAAGGCTTGTCCGCCCTGCGGTATAAATTGTCCGTGGCATAGTGTCACATTCCGATTTATAGGTGGGCTTTTTTCGTTTGAACCCACCATTATAAAAGTATCTTTCCTTTACACCTGTTTTAGTCATGTGCTTTATGGTAAACCTACCGTTCTTGCGATATTTCTTGTTTACCTCACGTGTGCGGCACTTGTATTTGCCTGCAAACGTTTTGTACATGCTGTATTCCATGATGTAACTGAAATTATTCAAGGCATGGGCGCAGTTGTTAGCTATGGAGTAATAGTTATAGAAACCCACGATTTCTCGATTATAACTATCAAGGATTTCAAGGTCGTCATTGAATATCAGTCCCGATTTGCATTTCGGTTTCCATATTTCCTTTCCGTTACGGTTTGTCAGTTCTAAGACTCCCAAATTGAAAAGTTTTTTACGGACAGTTTCCATACTGACATTTAAGCAGACCCTTTTACCATAGGTTCTTCTTCTTAATCTACCCCGTTTATCCCTTTTTTGGTCGTTGGACTTTCTTACAGTGATTTCATATCCGAGAAATTTGGCAGGTCTTTCCGTGTGGGTGACAAGTGTCTTTTCATCGGACAGTTCCAATGCCAATTTATCAGCAAGGAAGTTTTTAATATCTTCCTTTATCTGTAGCGCATCCTGCTTGCTTCCGATAATTCCCACAAGAAAATCATCTGCATATCTTGCATATTTCATCCTTCTGTAATCGGCATCCATTTCTTCGCCGTTGGGATATTTAGCCCGTCCTTGTTCTATTGCTTTCAGTTCAAGGATTAGCTTTGTCCTTTGCCTTTCGTCTTTTACGGACTTCAATCTTCGCACAGTACGGCTTCTTGCATTTTTATAGTCCATACTTTCTCTACTGAATTTTCGTTTCTTCCCTTTGTCGAATTTGGCAGTGTATTCCTTTATATACTTATCCAGCTTGTCAAGGTATATATTAGCCAATATCGGGCTGATGATACCACCTTGCGGTGTGCCACTGTAAGTATTGTGGAATTGCCATTCTTCAATATATCCAGCTTTCAAAAACTTGCGTATCAATCGGATGAATCGTTCATCCGCAATGCGTTCCGAAAGAATGCTTATCAATACATCATGGTTTATATTATCAAAGAAGCCTTTTATATCTCCCTCTACAAACCATTTTGCACCGCTAAACTCCTTTTGGATATGAGTTAATGCAGTATGGCAGCTTCGATTGGGACGAAACCCATGCGAGGTATATTCAAAACTCCCCTCGTATATGGCTTCCAATACCATTCTTACCACTTCCTGTATCAACTTGTCATTGAAAGTCGGCACGCCAAGAGGTCTTTTCTTACCGTTTTTCTTCGGTATGTACACTCTCTTTGACGGTTGGGGCTGGTACGTTTCGTCTTTTAACGTATCAATCAACTTTTTAATTCGTTTCAGGCTCATGTTGTCAATGGTCTGACCGTCCGAACCTTTAGTCATGTTACCTTCTTTAGCATAAATACGCTGATAGGCAACATAGAACATTTCCTCATTGAACAAAATTCTGTAAAGGCGTTCAAACTTATAGCTTGCATCCTTACTGTGTTCTGACAGACTGTTTAATACTCTTTCTGGACTTCTCATAATGTCTCTCACATTTTCCGTTAATTGTATTAATAATTAGCTGCTTCCCTTCGCCATGTACAAGGTGTTACCTTGCTCGGACTACTATGGAAGCTCCGTTACCACTCCGAATTTTCATAGGTCAAACCTAATAGCCTTTCGGCACTTCGGGATAGGTAATCCCCGTTTATCACATCGTAACTGTTGGCATGATAGATTGTCGGATACGACTTCCGTCCTTTAATCGCTTACTGCGCTTGTGTCGTGATAAGTTCTTGCTACATTCATACCTATTCACTGAAGTATTATCACGATATGGCGGTTGATAGTTACCTTACGCCATAGCCTCAAGGGGGACCACTCAGACTATCGTTCAATCAATTCGGACTTTATCCTCATATCTATCTTTTCATCTCGCCATTCAGTCGCAGTTTGGTAACTAACTGACTTATGACTTTTCCGACATGCTACACTCCCTGCTCGGTTAAGTTTTCCCGAAACAGATAAGTCGGCTGATGATAGGTTATTTTTCAAAGAACACGTTCCTAATCTCTTGCCAAAGAGATATTTACGATGCAACCTTTACGGGCGCACAAAGATACTTTATGTACTCACTCATATTGGCGGACATCAGGGCTTTCCAGCATTCCTCAATGAGTATCATCTTACGGATGCCTTTCAAACGGCGCATCTTAGCGATGAAGGTTTCCATGATTATCAGCGTGACCACGGGCAGAAGCACCTTGTTTCCGCTGATATTGTCCAGTTCAAATACGATAAAGCGCTTGTTGGTAAGATCCAGTTCCTTGTCCGAATTAAGCAGGAAATCATAATCACCGCCACGGTAGAACGGTTCCAGCACGTTCAGGAAACCGTCGATGTCAAAATCCTTCTCACGGACTTTCTTCTCCTCAATCATCCGGCGGTAGTCATCACGCACAAACTCGTAGAATCCGTTGAAATCGGGTCTGACATCCCTGTTTTCCGTTATCCTGCGGATGTATGCGTTCACCGCTCCAGAAAGGGCCACTTCTTCAGAACGCCTTGGGGCTTCATCCTCACGTTTCCAGAGTGTGAGTATCAGTGTCTTGATGCTTTCACGCTTTTCCACGTCAAATTCCCCGGAATCCGTATAGAACGGATTGAAGGCGATGGGATTGTCCTCCTCATAGGTGATATAGATACCGTCCTCGCCATGTGTCCGGTCATGAATCAGGCTGCAAAGTCCCTGATAGCTGTTTCCGGTATCCACCAGCAGGATATGGGTACCCTGTTCATAATACTGGCGGACAAGATGGTTCGTTAAGAAGGATTTACCGCTGCCGGAGGGACCGAGTATGAACTTGTTGCGGTTGGTGATGATTCCCTTGCGCATGGGCAGGTCACTGATGTCCAGATGAAGCGGTACGCCGCTCTGCCTGTCCGTCATACGGATACCGAACGGGCTGGGCGAACTGCGGTAATTCGTTTCCGAAGCAAACAGGCAGACAGCCTGTTCCAGAAAGGTATAGAAACTTTCCTCAGCCGGAAAATCGCCCGCATTGCCGGGAATACCAGACCAGTACAGCACCGGAGTATCTATCGTGTTGTAATGGGGTACGCATCCCATCAGGGCAAGCTGGCTGCCGGTATCGTTCTTGATACGCCTTAACTCTTCCTCGTCTTCCGCCCAGGCCAGTACGTTACAGTGGCACCGTACCGGAACAAGCCCTTTCGTATGCGCCTCGTCAAGATACATTTCTGCCCATTCATAGTTCACGGCATTGCTGCGGCTGTATTTCGACAGGGACAGCATGTTGCGTGAGGTCTTTTCCATGCGTTGCAGGATTTCCTGCGCGTCATCGATGAACACGTACTGCGAATAGACATGGTTGCATGAAAGCAGGAGTCCTACCGGAGCCGCAAACGAAAGACGGCAGTCGCTACGGTCCGTGGATAAGCGCTCATAGCGCATGTCCGTGCCCACACTGCCGGGAAGGTCTTCCGTATCGGAAAGTACATGCAGGCAAAGACGTTTGTCACCGATGCGCATACGTTCCGGATCAAGGCAGATGTCCTGTAATACGGGGTGCGTGTCCTCCATACCGAGAGTCAGGTATCTTTCAATCAGCCCGGGACATTCTTCCGTTCCGACCACCTCTTCCGTTCTGAGACGCTTCATCCTGACATGCCCCGAATCGTTCATGATACGCTCGAACTGCTCCACCGCCTCCAGGAATTTCACGACCGAATCCCAGTCCGTGATTTCCTTGGGAAGGATATAGCCGCGGCACAGGGTACTGAAATCACTGCGGCGACGGGCACGTTCGCGTGTGGTCTTTGTCAGATACAGGAAGCAGCGGTGTCTGAGATACGGGCGTTCGTTGAAATGACGCTCATAGCTGCGGGACAGGAAACTTTCCGTCCCGTTTCCTTCGCTCCGGTAGTTTTCCTTGACGAACCAGTCCTGCTTGTACACGACCGAATAATTTGGAAGCACCTTCATGGCCTTTACCCAGGTACCGTGAATGGCTTCATATTCCGCCGCCGTCACCGTGTACAGTTCAGGCAGCTCGACCTCGAAGGCTACCGTAATGTCCGCATCCTTGCTTACGATGCAGTTGTTTTCCACGGCCAGAATCGGGAATCTGTCTTCCAGATCACAGGCCTTCAATACACTTCTCATTTCTTTCTCTTCTTTTTGGTTAATGCTCTGAATATTCTGCGACGGGCTGACAGATAGCGCGGATGGCGTTTCTCGGCCAGCATCTTCATCAGCCCATGCTCACCGTAGCGGGCATTCATGCGGAAAGTCAGCCATACGGCAAGGGTACCGGATATCGCCCCGAAAGACAGGCATACCAGCTGGCTGACACCGGCCATATACAGGACAACCACCGCAAGAAAGACCGATACAAGGCCTCCGGCAAAAAAGAACAGGTACTGTGATTTCAAGCCCTTGAACTCAATCGGACGGCCTGCTCCTTTGTTGATACGGTAATCCATGGCTTATAGGAAGAAGGAACGGAGAATGGTGGCGGCCACAATCAGGAAGATGCAGGCGAAGAACCAGCTTGCCGCAGTCTTGGACGTATCCGGGTCACCGCTGCTGAACTTGCCATACGTCTTGATACCGCCGACCAGACCGAGTACGGCTCCGATGGCATAACACAATTTGGTGGCCGGATCGAAATACGAAGTCATAAGGCTGGTAGCCTCATTGATGCCGGCAAGACCCTGTCCCTGTGCGAAGGCACCTGCCGCTGCCAGCACACATAATACTGAAAATAGGATTCTTCTCTTCATTGTTGAATCATTTTGGGGTTTGACATAAATGTTGAATTCGACTGCAAATATATAAGGCTTAAACCGCTGTGATACAACACCGTCATCAGGTGTCACCAGATGTCATCAGATGTCATTCAGGAAGCCTTACAGACATAAAAAAAGCATCCCGAAAAGATTTCCGGGATGCCTGAATATATCGGTGTCAGATATATTTCCGCCACTCGTCAGACGGTTCATTCCCATCCTTTACTTTAAGCGGTTTGGGATTGCCGTCCTCATCAAGATACCTGTCTATCAGTTCCTCTACAATCGCGGAATTCTCCATATTGGAAAGGAACACATCAATCAGGCTGGTCTGCCTGATGGAGAACAGGACACGGGCCGCCTGCATGGCCTTCTCATGGTCGGCTTCATCCTGATGTGTCAGATATTCGCCGAGTACTTCCATGTCCCTGCTGGACAGAACAGGTGATACGGATTCCACTTCGGGAGACTCCGCATCAAGGTCTTCCTGGACTTCCTGCAGGAGTTTCATTTTATCCAGCTGAAGGTTGCATTCCACATCTTCCTGCTGCACATCCTCCTCCTCACCGATAAAATTCCTTTCAAGTGGCTGGCTCATGAAGGGAGCGGCAGTCTTTCCGGCATTCTCGTCCAGATAGACATAACGGGTACTTCCCATCACTTCTGCATCTGAAACCGCAGATTCCGTTCCGGCAGCTTCTTTATTTTCCTTCTTCACGCAAGGTTTCCCATAAAGCAGGGTACAAACAGTTTCGATACGCCTTCTCCAGCCATACACGCTGTACAGCAAATAGCCTATACAGACAATCCGTACACAGAAGTATATCAGTTCTTCCATAAAGAATCCTTATAGAGAAAACATTCAAGTTCATTCTTCAGCAATTCTCCGTGGCGTTTCAAGTGCTCCTCCACGATATTGCTCACATAGACTGAAACACTCATGCCGGGAGCCATAAACGGAATAAGGCGGCTTGCCTTGTTGTACAAACCGCAACGGATACGAATCTGACGTCCTTTCCCGACTGGAGTATCGTTCAGATACACACGGCTATATTCGGGAAAGCAGTTCGCTATTCCTATTTTCTCATTCAACTCTCTGACCTGTCTTTTCAGTGAACAAATCTTATTGGACAGTAAATAAACGCAACATAACAGCAGACCGCAAACCAATACGGCAACAGTCAATACAATCCATATCATTTTCAGAATGTTTTTGGGGTTTTTCGGCGAAACAGCTCGCCAAGCTCTTCACTGTAAGTCTCAAGATGGTGTGCCAGCACATTATCCAAAAAAGCGGGCACACTCATGTCATCACTCAGAAGGGGAAGGATACGGGCCAGCCTGCAATACATGTCATAGCTGATATAGGTCTGCTTTCTGTGTACGGACTTCTTTCTGTCCAGAAACAGTTCCTTATACATTTCCACCTTCTCTTCCAGTCCGGGATCGGCGCGTATCGTTTTCCGGGACTTTTCCTGTCCCTGTGTCTTTACATCCGGTACATTTTTTTCCTTTTCTGTGACAGGAAGAACATTCTCGCCGACATCAGTTCCAGATTTACCGCAGGAAATGGATTCACTGGCCATCATGTCTTTCAAGGCATCCTCGTCCACCTTGAATATCTCTCTTTTCTTTGCCATAGCCATTATCCCGGAAATATGATACGTTCCATCTCCTGGGCAAACGCCTCAAGACGGCTGTCTTTCAGTAGTGATTCGGAAGGAGGAAGAAGGGTGCAGCGGAAATGCTGCCTGGAAGAAGGTGTCATTTCCTTGTTAAAACGTTCAAGATCCGGAAGTACGGTTTCAAAGACCTTCAACCCCATACGAAGCACTATTGCATTATACATTACATACAGTTCTTTTGAAGTACGGCTGTCCATACGGTTCCAGAATAAACGTATGTCCTTCAGGGGAGCTTCCGGATGCTGTCCGATAAAATCCTGAACGGTCGATACAAAGGAAAGGCTGCTCTGCATGACCATACGGTCCTTTACAATGGGAGTAAAGATAAAATCCATGTTCATGACGGACTCGAATACACCACGGGAGTTCACCGTTCCGGGAAGATCGAAGAATATCAGGTCATAGTCGCCTTCCAGTTTGCCGGGAATCTCTGCGGCTGCCTCCGGCGTGGAAGTGACGATCGGATAGGCCTTACGGGAACCGTCTTCAAACTGACGGCAGAAAAGTCGCTGGTGATACTCGCTTTTCTCAAGGTTCTTCAAATCCCTTCCCCTTAGTTTTTCCAGACTGAACTGGGGATAGTCACAGTCAACGACAGCAACTTTCAGACCTCTTACATAATTAAAATAACTGGCAAGAACCGCTGTTACCGTGGACTTGCCCACACCGCCTTTCTGATTGCTGAAGGCGACAAGAATCGGACGTTTGTTCATACCTTTTGTTTTTGGGGTTAATATTCACTTTTTCTTTCACTAATCTTACAATGGCATTACGCTATTGTGATACTATATTGCCATGTTATTATGTCCTCATGTTATTACAATATTATGTTGCCGCGTTATTATGTCCTTATGTTATTGCAATACTATGTTGCCATGTTATTATGTCCTTATGTTATTGCAATACTATGTTGTTACGTTATTATGTCATTATGTTATTGCAATGCTATATTGCCATGTTATTATGTCATTATGTTATTGTAATACTATGTTGCCATGTTATTATGTCCTTATATTATTGCAATACCATGTTGTTATGTTATTATGTCATTATGTTATTGCAATATTGCACGCTTAAATCGCGTCAAAAATAAGGTCTTTCAAGCATACAGGTAATATGTAACCAATACCATGACATCAGATGTCATCAGGCGTCATTATATGTCATACAATCCGCTATTTCACAACTGTTTACACGGTCATAATTTTGCAAAGTCAGAACCGATGAACGGCTTGGAACATCTTCCGACGGACAGCAGCACGCCGCTCACGTCGCGCAGCAATCCGCTGGAGGTGGATTCTCTGTTCAAACGAACAGAGCAAGTTGTGTTTTTGTACGACAGAAAGTATTCTGCCATACAAAAACCAACTTGCCCTCCCTAACGGTCGGGAGATTTTCCTCCAAAGTCGGAAAATCTGACGGAGAAAGAAAAATAACCCAAAAGCAGAAAAGCATGGAGAAAAAACAGGCAAGAAGGACAGGCAGAAAACCGAAGACTGATCCGGCGGACTACAAGTACAATTTCCGTCTGAACGCACAGGAGAAAAGCAGATTTGAAAGACTGTTTCTGGAATCCGGAGCAAGGGACAGGACAATCTTTATCAAGAAATCAATCTTTTCAGAACAGCTGAAGGTAATCAAGGTGGACAAGGTTTCCATGGACTATTACATCCGGCTCGGGGAATTTTACAGACAATTCCAGGCAATAGGCAACAATTACAATCAGGTCGTAAGGGCCGTACAGAAAAACTTCGGGGAAAAAAGGGCGATGTCCTTGCTTTACAAACTTGAAAAGGCTACCCTGGAACTGATACTGCTCAACAAACAGATTATGGCCTTAACTAAAGAATATGAAAAGAAATGGTTGCAAAGATAAGTCACGGAGAAAGTCTTTACGGGGCACTGGCCTATAATCATGAAAAGGTATTTCAGGGGACGGCGGAAATCCTTTCCGGACACCGGATGATTTCCGACCGCCCGGGACTGCCGAGCGAGGACATGCGTCTAGCTCTCCTTTCATTTGAAAACCATCTGACGGCAAACAGGAGGACGGATAAGCCGGTCCTGCATATCGCCCTCAGCCCGGCACCGGAAGACAGGCTGGACAATGACAGGCTGGCGGAACTGGCAGAGAAATACATGCAGAAAATGGGTTATGGTGACCAGCCGTTCATCGTGTACAGACATGGAGATACCTGCAACACGCACATACATATCGTGAGTGTATGCATTGACGATGAAGGAAGGAAAATCAATGACTCCTATGAACACCGCCGTTCAATGACAGCCTGCCGGGAACTGGAACAGGAATTCGGACTGCGTAACAGTGCGGATGCGGAAAGACGGAATCCGAAAGCGGAACTGAAAAAGGTGGATGCCTCACAGGGGGATATACGCCATCAGATAGGAAACACACTAAAGGCCGTACTGGAAAGCTACCGTTTCCAGACTTTCGGAGAGTATTCCGCACTGCTTTCCACACTGAACATTGAAGCCCGACAACTACTAGGCGATTACATGGGAACACCCTATACGGGTATCATCTATTCGGCTACAGATGATATTGGAAAAGTAGTCAGCCCTCCGATAAAAAGTGCAAGGTTCGGCAAGCGTTTCGGAAATACGGGACTGTCCGAACGTATGTTACGGCATACACAGGACTTCAAGGAAGGCAGATGGGCTCCTGCCATATCCGGCAAGGTCGTATGGGCCATGCGTAACGCAAAATCGGAACAGGAATTCAGGGAACTGCTGAAACAGGAGCACATTGATGTGGTATTCCGAAGGAACGATACCGGACGTATCTACGGTGTCACATTCATAGACCATGAACGGCGCGAGGCGTTCAACGGTTCACGTATGGGAAAGGAGTTTTCCGCCAACGTATTCAACGGCCTTGTCAACTGGTGGGAAGGAATACCCTGGCAGGACAGACAACAGTCCGGTCCGGAGGAACTTTGGAAACGGTACGGCCACCGTATGGAAGAAAACAGTGCGCTTGAACAGGCGGCAGGCATCTTCTCCTTTGAGGCAAATCCGGCAGTCGATTACGAGGAAGAAGCGTTCCGTCGCCGCATGAAACGGAAAAAGAAACCGCAGAAACGCAAATCACACGGTATCTGATCAATCAAAATGAGTCAACAACAGGGGGAACAACGGATTCCCCCACAATCATCTACATCATTATGCAACAGGAAGACGATTTGAGAGCCCTTGCCAAGATTATGGAATTCGGCAGGGCTGTCAGTATTTTTATTCTGGTAGTCCACGTTTATGTATACTGCTATCCCAGTATGAGTGCCTGGCATCTGAATCTGGATGTCATAGACCGGATACTGATGAACTTTGACAGGACAACCGGTATATTCGGCTGTATCCTTTGGACAAAACTGATGGCAGTGCTTCTGCTGGCCATATCCTGTATGGGTACTATCGGAGTCAAGGGTGAGAAGATTACATGGCAGCGTATATGGGCGGTACTCACTGCCGGGGCGGTTCTGTTTTTCATGAACTGGTGGCTGCTTGACCTGCCTTTTCCACACGAAGCGATTACTGCCCTGTATGTGGTGACACTTGCAGCCGGTTATCTATGCCTGCTCATGGCGGGACTGTGGATCAGCAGGCTTTACAGGCATAACCTGATGGAGGATGTGTTCAATATGGAAAACGAATCCTTCATGCAGGAGACAAGGCTGATGGAGAATGAATATTCTGTCAATCTGCCCACCAGATTCCAGTATGGCGGCAAGCTCAACGACGGCTGGATCAACGTGGTCAATCCTTTCCGCGCGACCATCGTATTGGGAACACCGGGTTCCGGTAAATCCTACGCAGTGGTGAACAACTACATCAAACAGATGATTTCCAAAGGTTTCAGTGTATATATCTATGATTACAAATTCGATGACCTTTCAACCATTGCCTATAATACATTGTTGCACAATATGGACAAATATAAGGTAAAACCGCATTTTTACGTCATCAATTTTGATGATCCGCACCGTTCACACCGCTGCAATCCCATCAATCCGGAGTTCATGACAGACATATCTGACGCATACGAAGCAAGCTATACCATCATGTTAAATTTGAACAAGACCTGGGTGTGACCTGTAAAGTCACGTAATTGATTGTTAGACAGCAATATTAATTGCATGATTTAACCCGCTGTTCCGTCAGCGGTAGCCTACTATAAGGTGCATCTCCAGTGATGGGTTGTGCCAAGCTTATAGGACAAAGTACACTTTCCGAAAGGACAAGACTGAACCGTGAGGGAATGTCAAGGACGGTTAGTATCATACCGTTGAGTGGCGAGGCTGGATAGCATGGTTAACGTAAGTGAACTGACTTTAGCCGTCGTAAGGTTTGAAGGAGCGCAAGATACTTTAGCTCTCACCAAAAGGTAAGCAGTCGGATAACCCTTGCCCATGTTGGGGTTACACGGACACAGCACTGCCGGCGGACTTGGCAGAACCTAAACTATCCGTTTGTCAATTACGTGGAACAGGGCAAGCCTGTATCTCTCTCGTAAGAATGCGAGTAAGCGAACCGCAAGGCAAGCCGAATGGGGTGCAGGTATGAGATAACGGAAAAAGCGAATGCCACCCTGTAATGGGGTGGATACGGATTGAATCAACATCACGGGTTGTTATTGGTGACATCATCCGACACGAAAGTGGGCAGACTTCCGTATATGGTAACTCTTTACAAGATAACTTTTAGAACTTTCAAAAGGAGGAAAGCAAATGAACGAAACTAAAACATCGTGTGCGCCTGCTGATAGTAGGAATCTAACTTGGGACGGCATGGACTGGTCCAAGTGTGAAGCCCATGTCCGAAAGCTACAAGCGCGTATTGTAAAGGCTCAAAAGGAAGGCAGACATAACAAGGTGAAAGCCTTGCAGTGGATGCTGATCCACTCTTTTTACGCCAAGGCATTGGCGGTAAAGAGGGTTACTTCCAACAAAGGGAAGAAAACGTCTGGAGTAGATAAACAGCTTTGGGATTCTCCCAAGCGCAAGTACAAAGCAATCGGTGAACTGAAACGTCGTGGTTACAATCCGCAGCCGCTTCGTAGGGTTCACATCAAGAAAAAGAACGGTAAACTCCGACCGTTGGGAATACCGACAATGAAAGACAGGGCGATGCAGGCATTATATCTCATGGCATTGGAACCGATAGCCGAAACGACAGGCGACCGCTTTTCTTATGGTTTTCGCAAGAAACGCAGGACAATGGACGCTATCCGTCAGATTGATACGGTTCTAAACCGCCAGCATTCCCCCGAATGGATTTTGGAGGGAGACATTAAAGGCTGCTTCGACCATATCAGCCACGACTGGCTTCTTAATCATATCCCTATGGATAAGACGATACTCAGAAAATGGCTGAAATGTGGAGCTGTATTCAATGGCAAACTATTCCCGACAGAAGAGGGTACACCACAAGGAGGTATCATATCACCGACACTTGCAAATATAGCACTTGACGGACTTCAACCACTCTTGGCTGAAAGATTCAAAAGATTATGGCGCAACAATAAGACATTCCACTACAAGGTAAACCTTATTCGTTATGCGGATGACTTTATAATCACAGGTCGAGATAAGGAGCTATTGGAAAACGAAGTCAAACCTATCGTGATAGAATTTCTCAAAGAAAGAGGGCTGACCTTATCCGAAGAGAAAACTACCATTACGAACATATACGACGGTTTTGATTTCTTAGGTTTCAATGTGAGGAAGTTTGGCAAAAGGCTATACACATCCCCGTCCAAAGATGCACAGAAACGCTTCAGGGCAAAAATCGGTGACATCGTTAAAGGACATAAAATGTGTAAGCAGGAATCGCTGATACGAATGCTTAATCCTGTAATCACAGGTTGGGGCAACTATTACCGATATGGTGCATCAACCGATGCTTTTCATGGTTGTGACAATCACATTTACAATCTCACGAAGAAATGGGCTTTACGTCGCCATCCAAAGAAACGCAAGTCTTGGGTTGCAGACAAATATTGGCATGAAATTCGGGGGCGTAAATGGACGTTTGCATGGAAATATGAAACCAAGAGCAAGAAAGTGAACTACCTGACCCTTAAAAGGTTGTCGGATATACATTATACCCCGTACAAGCAAATCAAAGGTGAGGCAAACCCCTTCGACCCGGAATACGATGATTATTTCTTTCAGCGAAAGGAGCAACAAATGCTGGAATCTCTCAAGGGACGTAAGTCTCTCTTATATTTATGGAACAAGCAGAACCGGATTTGTCCGTTATGTGGCAAGGAAATAGATTGTACAAAAGCATGGAACGTCAACGAAATATCTGTTGATGGTTCGATTGTACGGCAACTTGTCCACAACAACTGCTACAAGCGAAATAAACGAAAATGTTGAAAGTATGAGCCGATTTCTAACAACAAATAGAAATATTGAGTTGCTTGAGCCGTATGAGGGGAAACTCTCATGTACGGTTCTTAGGGGAGAAGGGGGCAGCAATGCCCTTGACTTACCCGATATTGAAAAACAGGGTGACTTCTTTGTAGAGTCTCCTATTATCCTTTTGGCAGCTATAATCTGGTATTTGAAAATATACAAAAATGGTATCTATTGCAGCTTCCCTCATGCCGTGGAACTGCTGAACAAACCTTATTCTGATTTGTTTACCATATTGACTTCCTATCCGGAACTGGAGAACTACCTTTCTCCTTTCATGGATGCCTGGAAGGGTGGGGCACAAGACCAGCTTCAGGGCCAGATAGCTTCGGCGAAAATTCCGCTTACCAGAATGATTTCTCCACAACTGTACTGGGTCATGACAGGCAATGATTTTTCTCTGGACATCAATAATCCGAAGGAACCTAAAATCCTTTGTGTGGGCAATAATCCGGACCGACAGAACATCTATTCCGCAGCGCTCGGACTGTATAATTCCAGAATCGTCAAACTGATAAACAAGAAAGGGCAGCTTAAAAGCACGGTCATTATAGACGAGCTTCCTACCATCTATTTCCGAGGACTGGACAACCTGATTGCAACGGCACGTTCCAACAAGGTGGCGGTCTGTCTGGGATTCCAGGACTTCAGCCAGCTTAACCGTGACTACGGTGAAAAGGAAAGCAAGGTGATTCAAAATACAGTCGGCAACATATTCAGCGGTCAGGTGGTCGGCGAAACGGCCAAGACACTTTCCGAACGCTTCGGAAAGATTTTGCAGAAACGGCAGTCCATATCCATCAACCGTCAGGATGTCTCTACATCTATCAACACCCAGCTGGACTCACTGATTCCAGCATCCAAAATTTCCAACCTCTCACAGGGTACGTTTGTCGGTTCCGTATCGGATAATTTCGGTGAGAAAATCGACCAAAAGATTTTCCATGCGGAAATTATCGTGGACCATGCCAAAGTAAGTGCGGAAGAAAAGGCTTATAAAAAAATCCCGGTTATCAACAGGTTCAAGGACAGTGAAGGAAATGACATCATGCTCCAACAGATACAGCGCAATTATGACCAGATAAAGGCGGATGCACAGGCTATCATCAACGATGAGATGGAACGTATCAAGAGCGACCCGGAACTATGTGAACGGCTGGGAATAGAAAGTGCAGAAGAGGAGAAAAGAAAAGCTGAATAGATACAGAATGACAAATAAATCCTGAATCAGTTTGATTTTCAGGGAACATTCCTTATCTTTGAAATTGAAATAGAACATAACGGCGGATTACGGGATGTTTCCGTCGATTATATACATAAGTCGCAAGATGTCTCGAACAGGAATCTGACAAATTCAAAAACACGGAGGCTATTGCGTGAGGCTTATGCTATACCTTATAGCGTGAGCCCATGCGAGTTTCTGTGTTGGGCTTTGTCAGAGCCTCTGTTCGAAATAAGCATGGGTTTCATGCTTTTATTTTTAACAAGCAGAGGTATGGCAAAAGTACAGATTATTATGCCCGTCACATTGGACGGATTTCTACCGGATAAAAATGAGGAACTGATGGAATGGCTCAGGACAGACCGGAACGGTTTCCCTTATTGGGAAGAGCGGGCTACATTTAACATGTATCCGCATTACGGTATGCTTGATTTGATGGATGCCAAGGAAAGACATGAAAAAGACTGCACATTTTTCATGAAGGTAGAAGATGAAAAAAGTGCAGAATATGTGGGTGGTGTATTTCTCTTCCGACTCGCAGATGAACTGGTCATTTACCTGCTTCCAATATCATACAAAAGCGGGAAAAACATAACCGGAAAGATTCAATTCGGACAATGGACTTTGCGTGAGTCCAAAACATTCCGAAACAATGTATGCAGACTGGTATACCGCCTTAAAGAATAAAGATTACTTCAGACCAAGTTTCTTCATTTTCTTGTACAGGGCTGTACGACTGCAACCGAGTTCCACTGCTGTCTTGCTGACATTACCATGATTTTTCTCAAGCAGGTTTCGTATCTTTTCCTTTTCCTGAATGATACGAATATCCGGATTGTCACTACAATCTACATTGTCCAGTCCCAAGTCACAAACATCCAATAATACATTATCCGCAACAATTACCGCACGTTTGATTTTTGCGTTCAATTCCCGCACATTACCAGGCCAGTCATATCCCAGCATGCATGCTTTCGCTTCTTCGGTAAATCCCTCATTCTTGACACGGATTCTACAGGAATGTTCTCTTCTGAAGAATTCGGCAAGCGGAAGAATATCGTCTTTGCAATCTTTTAATGGCGGTTGAACAATTTCGAGTTCTGCAAGGCGATAATACAAATCCTCACGAAAGCGACCTTCCTCCACCGCTTTTTTCATATCCTCATTGGTAGCAGAAATGATACGTACATCCGTATGTTTCACTTTATCACTTCCTACCGGATTAAACTCCTTTTCCTGAAGGACACGTAGAAGAAGAATCTGCATGGAATACGGCATATTACCAACTTCATCAAGGAATAAGGTTCCTCCATTGGCCGTCTCAAAATGTCCTTTCCTATCAGCAACAGCTCCTGTAAAAGCTCCTTTGACTACACCGAAAAATTCAGAAGCCTGCAAATCGTTAGGTATACTTCCACAATTGACGGCAACGAATGGTTTGTCACGTCTGTCACTATAACGGTGTATCATCTGGGCTATCACCTCTTTACCGCTTCCACTCGAACCAAATATCATAACAGAAAGATCCGACGGTGCCACACGACGAGCCAGTGAAGCGGATTTTCTTGCTGCTTCACTGGTACGTTCAACAAAAGAACATTCTTTACGTACAATAACAGGTTGTTTAAGCATGCTATGTACTAATTCTATCAGTTGCTCTTGATGAACAGGCTTTTGCAAATAATCCTTAGCACCGAGCTTGATGGCACGGACCGCATCCGTGATACAGGCATAATCTGTCATGACAATAAATGGAACTTCCACATTAGAACGCATCATCCATTCCAGAAGGCTGATACCATTTCCTTCCGGCAGACGTACGTCTCCCAACACAAGATTGATTTCGTTTTTCTTCAGAATACTACGTGCTCCGGGCTCGTCCATTGCGGTTAGAACTTCGTAACCGGCTTTTTGCAACCATTTTTCAATCATACCGCAGAGTATCATATTATCTTCAACTATGAGGATTTTCATATTTCTTCAGTTCCTTTTTTGTTTCTTCTATTAATTTTTTAAGCCACTCCATGATTTGTATTGCATGTTCATGAACAGTTTCGTTTTGGCTATCACTGTCATGCAATATTCTTTGAAAATCACGTAAAATATTATCTTTCTCGAGCATTTCCCATACAGGCATCATCCGGTGTATTATTTTTCTCATGGTCTCACGGTCGGTTATCCTGTCAGCAGATTCCATCTCCTCCAGTTCTTTTTCAGATTCCATAACAACGAGAGAAAGCATATGACTATAATCATCCGTATTCTCCAGTAAACTGGAAAAATCAAAATCTCCGGAAACTGAAACTTGTGTACGAGATACAATGGTGGATAAAAAAGCGAGCAGTCCGTGGATATTGAACGGTTTATGAATACAGCCTGCAAATCCTTCTTTTTCATAAATTCCGGAATTTCCATCACCACGGGCAGTCATGACTGCTACTGGAACAGTTCTAAAATTGCCGATGTCCGAATTGCGAAGCAATCTTAACAAACAGAATCCGTCAGTATCAGGCATTTGTACATCTGTCAAGACCAAATCATATTCAGAATTTTCAAGAGCGGCCACTACTTCACGTGCATTCTTACAGGTTTTACAGGATATACCTTTGCGCCCGAGCATATCTTCTGCTATTTTCAGTTGTATAGGATCATCGTCCACTACAAGAACATTCTTAGGCAATATAGTTATTGTATTATGGTCCGATTTGTCTTCCTCAACTAACTCATCCGTTTCAGGCAAAGGAAGTTCCAGCCTGAATACGCTTCCTTTACCGAGTGTACTTTCCACATCCATTTTTCCTTCCAAAACCTTAATTAATCCTTTGGTAAGAAAAAGTCCCAAACCAAAACCTTCAGAATTGACATCCTGTGCGGCACGCTCAAATGGAGCAAATATTCTTTTCATTGTTTCCTCGTCCATCCCTATACCGGTATCTCTAATTTCAATCCGAAGTTTTCCCTCTGAATATTCAGTATGAAAATTGACGTTTCCTCTGGAAGTAAATTTGATAGCGTTTGTAAGTAGATTGGCCAGTACCTGTTCGAGTTTGTCCGCATCACCTTTTACAGTTACATTTAATCCTTTGTGTTCAGAATATAAAATAAGACCTTTTGAAGTCGCTTTACGAGAAAACTCATCTGAAATTCGTTTTAAAAAACGGTTAAGATAAAAAGGTATATCATTATGTAAATCTCCAGCTTCATTAATACGGTAAGCATCCATCAGATTATTGACCAAATGCAAGACGTGCTGGCAAGAATGGCGGATGTCATCTAAATATATTTCACGCTTTTTCTTCTCTCGCGTTTCCGATACTAGATCGGCACAGTTATGGATATTACCAAGTGGGCCTCTAATATCATGTGAAACTGTCAGGATGATTTTCTTGCGCATATCAAGCAAATTCTCGTTTTCCTGAATAGCTTGTTGTAATTTGGCTTTAATTATTTCTTCTTTACGTAAATCTGATTGTATAATTAAAAATGAAATTAATATTATAAAAACCGCAATACTCATCATTACGATAAATAATCGGAAGGATTCTTGTTTGACTTCTGTTACCTCTGAGTTTCGTTCTGTAAATGACAACTGTACCTGATTATCTAAAAACGATACAAAATCATATAACTTCTGATTTAACATCCTATTATGCAAACGCAGGCTATCCACATAGGTTTCAATCTGATTGTTTCGCAAATCTCTGGCAGAAACCAATCTATTATTAAAATCTTGTATTTCATTAGTAATATAGGGAACTTGTATCTTTTCCTTCTTTCCAAATAATCCGGCAATTCCTTTCTTTTTCTGAGTTGTTGTCTTCACTTTTACTGTTTGAGTAGCTATTATAGGCAATTCATTAGTAAGAATACTATCAGATTTATTCGCAAATTGGATTGCTTTCATTATTCGAAACAAGTACATTTCTTTCGTTCTAAGCAATCCCCGTAAAGAATCAATTTGAACCGGACATAAAAAATCACCACTCCTTAATTTAATTTCAAGTAAAACACTATCTGTTTTAAAAAGGTGATTATGAAATATGTTATAATCAGACTCATCCCATGCTATAACCGATTCACCTAAAGTTGCCAACTTAGTAATATACAAATGAACTTTATTGGAATTCTCATAAGCTTCATTAATTTGAATTATCAGATTCTTAAGTTCTTTTAACCGACAACGTTCATTTATCATCGCAGTAACCATACTTATGACTATAAATCCAGTAATAAAATATCCAATAAATAGTCTTTTACGCAATAATGAAGTCATCAGGAACATTCTATTGATTTTTTGACATCATAATTTTATATATTTAACTAGTCATAGTATATATCATTCTCAAATATTTATTTCAAATTCAAGCAATAAAAAAGCACTTCATATTACAACTGAAACTCATTAATGAAAAAGTTGAATATATGAAGTGTTTATTAAATTACGATATAAACTATAAAAATCCTATTCTTCTGGGACCAGTGTATAAACCCTTATCCAGTCGACAAGGAAAGTGTGATCTTCCACATTTTTCAGTTCCTCATCCGTAGGGCTTAAACCTTTAACGGCCCTCCAGCTTTGGTCTTCCATATTTATTATGATGTCCATATCCTTAACCAACCCCGTGCCACCAGTGTAGTTGTTGGGATCAATAATATCCTTACCGCTTATAGTTCTGACGAGTTCTCCATCTACATAATATTCAAGTGTGAAAGGATCTTTCCAGAATACTCCAACACGATGAAAATCATCGCGCCACAATGTTCCCTTGTCATCCTTATACCATGAACCTGAATCCTTTGGCTGATAATCCTTGAATGGCTGACGGATGAATATGTGATGGCTTAAGTGAAGTCTGTCGGCACCATAACCTCCACCGTCTCTATCACCACCGTATGCCTCTATAATATCGATTTCCTGAGTATCATCAGGGCTAAGCATCCATACATCGGATGCCATGGTTGAATTTGAAAGTTTGGCGTATGCTTCTACATAAACCGGATATTTTACACGAGTCTTCGATGTAATACATCCTGTATAGGTTCCCGGGAGTTCCTTTGTGTTAGGTCCGCTTACAACTTTCTTTAGAGGGACATCTTCAGGACGGCTGGCTCTGATTTTAAGGAATCCGTCTGAAACGGAAACATGGTCTCTCTGCCATATTGTAGGAGCAGGCCCTGTCCAATGATTATGATAGAAATCAGTCCATTTGGCATAGAACTCTTTTCCTTTATCCTTTTCGTCAGCAATATAATTAAAGTCGTCCGACTGTGGATGAAGTTTCCACACCATACCGTCACCAGCATTAGCTGGTACAGGATAGATGTCCCACTCGTATGATTTATTATTTAAATTTTCTGCTGCACATGCAAATTGCAACGATGCTAAACAAATAGTAAACAGTTTTCTCTTCATGGTATCTTAATTTAAATTAGAATAATTTATTTACGTTCTTTTGATTCACCCTTAGCAGTATGTGTCTGCAATGTCCAAGTAGAAAATCTCATTATACTCTGGTAATCAGAACTGTTGTATATATGAGTAAGACCCCATCTCAATATTTCGGTAGGTTCTTTTTCGGCATCTGCACTACGGTTCAGACCAATGGCATGTGGTGCACCCTTTACTACAGACATTATCTCAAAGTTTATTCCGTCAGGCGACCACTGAAGTGTATTCTTTTCAGGACCATCGGTAGTAATAAGAGAAGCTATACCTCCTTTATAAGGCCAGACGCAGACTTCATGCCCACTGTTTGAAATAGGATTATATTCCGATTTCACATACGGACCCATAGGATTTTCAGCAATAGCCACACCGTGTTTGATTTCACGACCACCCCATGTTATTTCTTCTCCCATACGTTCTCCTTTGTAATACATATAGAACTTACCATTATAAGGTATTATACACGGGTCGTGTACCTTATGACTGTCGAAATCGCCTTTCGATACAACCTTGAATCTGTTATCCTCATCGCCTTCCCATTCGCCGGTATCAGAAGGTTCCAGTACTGGCTTGTCTGTCTTGGTCCACAGTCCTTCGGGGGAATCAGCACATGCCATACCGATAGTATTCTTAACACGGACTGTATAAGGAGATTTTACAGCCTGATAGCAAAGATAATACTTTCCTTTCCATTCCATTACCTCAGGAGTGAAAACAGAACGATCGTCGTAAGCACCCTTTTCACCACGCTTCACTGCAATTCCCTGCTCTTTCCATGTCAATCCATCCTTTGATGTGGCATACCATATATCGCATCTGTCCCACGGGAAAACCTTATCTTTCTCTATATCTCCAGCAAATCCCTGGGTAGGTCCATAGCTCTTTGAATACCACACATAATATGTATCACCTATTTTCAGCATTGCACTCGGGTCTCTTCTTACTACGCCCTCTTCATAAGCAAGATCACCTTTAAGTGGTTCCATCTTATACTCAAAGAACCATTTATTGTCGTGATTTTCCCATTTCATGGCACGTTTCATAGCTGCACTTAACTTATTTCCCTTAGGTATTCCCAATGAATCGGCCTTACGCTCATCATAATTCTGAGTGTCGTCAACGGCAATAGTCTGTGTATTGCCTGTATTTCCGCATGCTGCCAATAGCGACATCATGCCGGCTGCAAAAATAATTTTTCTCATACTAGACTTTATTTTATATTAATTGTTAGTTTATTCGACTGTAATTCACTTGTTTCTGCACTGATATTCAGTACCGATGTTTTTTCTGTTGACTGAAGCATCAGCATACATCTTCCCTGATATGTCATAATCTCCTTGCTTTGATATGGAGATACGTTCTTTACATTTCCATTGTCTATACCCAACAGACGGTACTCTCCATCGATGTTGAACTTAAGCATCTGTTCTGTTGTCTTTACAGGATTACCTTTTTTGTCTGTAAGCTGGGCTGTGACATGCAGAACATCCTTTCCATTTGCTGCGATACTTTGTTTGTCAACCGCTAGCAATATCGAATGTTCTTTGCCTGAAGTCCTTATAGCTGTAGTGGTATTACCTAACTTATTTTTTCCTTTTGCGGTAATAGTGCCAGGCTTGTACTGAACTGCCCATTTATAGATATGATCCTCAAAATCGTCTATATACTTCTTTCCCATCGACTTGCCGTTAACGAAAAGTTCCACTTCATCACAATTGGAATATATTTCTACTATTACCGAGTCACCTTTCTGATAATTCCAGTGAGAGTTTACATCATCCCAAACCCATAATCTTCTATCCCATTCATGTCCTTTCTTATCAGTAAAGCCATCTTTTACCTGGAGATACGAAGATTTGTCTGGAGTCTGTGAATATATAGCAATAAAAGGCTTGTCAGTCCACAATGATTTCATCATGTCGTACGAAGGCTTCACATAGCCGCACATATCCAGGAGACCACATCCTATTGACTTTTGAGGCCATCTTGAAAGGCGGCTTCCACTTTCTCCCAGATAATCGACTCCTGTCCATATAAACATACCCGGAACGAAATCTCTTTCAATCACCGCCTTCCATTCGTGCCACTGACCAAGATTTTCTGTACCCATTATAGGTTTGTCAGGATAATTCTTCTTAGCATAATCATACATCACGCGTCTGTAGCTGAAACCAGCCACATCAAGTGCATCGATATATCCTGTCTCAAAACTTATGGAAGGCAGGATGCAGTTGGCGGTAACCACTCGTGTAGTATCCATCTGGCGTGTCCATGCTGCTAATTTTTGCGCTGTACGACCAATGTCGTATGCTTGTTTAGGCTGGATTTTCCACATTTCTCTGATTTTTTCTTTAGAGTATGGAGGCTGGTTCCAGAAGTAATTACCGTTGGAATCGGCTCCAAAGAAACCTGTTGCCTCACGGCATCCGGTATAAGTCCATTCTATTTCATTACCTATACTCCACTGGAAGATACAGGCATGATTACGGCTTCTCCTCATTACGTTTTTCAAATCCCTTTCAGCCCATTCCTGGAAATGCTCACAATAACCATGAGTAGGATAGTCTTCTACCGTTTCCTTCATATTGAGCCTTTTATCTTTGGGATAATCCCACTCATCGAAGAACTCTTCCTGGACCAGAAGACCTATCTCATCGCACAAAGACAGAAACTCATCCGCTCCCGGATTGTGCGAAAGGCGGATGGCGTTACATCCTCCTTCCTTAAGGGTTTTCAGACGTCGGTACCACACATCGCGTATCATTGCTGTGCCAACTATACCGGCATCATGATGCAGGCATACTCCTTTTATCTTCATATTTTTTCCGTTAAGGAAGAAACCTTTGTCTGCATCAAAGTGGAATGTTCGTATACCGAACCTGACAGTGTTTTCAGAAATGACTTCATCGCCATTCTTAATACGGGTCTCGGCTGTATAGAGGACTGGTATCTCGACGCTCCACAAATCCGGCTGTTTTATCTCCGATACGATGTCGATAATTTTCTCCTCACCAGCATTCAGTTTTATACTGAAGACCTCAAAGGCTGCGATATTGCCTTTATTATCTTTATACACTATCTCAACAACAGCTGTTCTGGGTTCAGAGTAACTGTTGCGCACGGTAATTTGGTTGTTTACTTTAGCATATTTATCAGTAACCACGGGAGTAGTGACAAATGTTCCCCAAACCGGAATATGCAGTCTGTCGGTTACAATCATTTTCACATCCCTGTATATACCTGAACCGGTGTACCATCTGCTGTCGGCATAATGGCTGTGGTCGACCCTTACAGTCATGCGGTTATCCTCATTGGGATTGAGATAGTCTGTGACATCAAAATAAAAAGGAGCATATCCCGAAAGATGATATCCAAGTTTTTTGCCATTTATCCAATACTCAGAATTATTATATACTCCATCGAACACTATATAGCATTTCTGATTTGCGCTGATTGTTGTGGGAAATGATTTGCTATACCATCCTATTCCTCCCTGAAGGAAAGCTACACACCCTTCGCCAGAGATGGAGTCGTAAGGCAGACCAACACTCCAGTCGTGTGGCAGGTTCACTTTCTTCCATTCATCACCAGGGACATAAGAAGTATATGAATAATGAGCAGAATCTTTCAGTACGAATTTCCAATCTTTATTGAAATCAACATTTGAATCAGATGCTGAAACCTTTAGGGTTGATAATAGGATTATTAAAGCTAAAAGATTTTTATTTCTCATAATCTTAGGTTTTACATGTTTTTTTGATGTCATAAAACTATATCTTTCACTTATAATATATGAGGGGGATATTAATGTGATATAGGGTGGGAAATCAGAATTTTACATCTGCCCTGTATTCCACCGTCACCTACAACCTTTACAAAGGATGTTCCTTTCTTCCCTCTTATGGTTCTCAGGACAAACAGACACTTTCCGTTATATGTCCTTACACTATTGTTTATGACGTTGATGTTCAAATCTTCTATCGAAGGCGATCCATTGTCGAGTCCGGCAAGTTCAAACTTGTCGTCGAGGATTATCCTCACATCCGAAGGTATATCGACTACTGTGTTTCCTTTTTTATCTTCAATGGATACTTCTACATGGATAAGGTCATAACCGTTGTCGGTAGCTGTTTTGCGGTCGCAGTTCAGTGCCAGACGGCACGGCTTGCCGCTTGTGGACAAAGTGTCTTTCGACAATATTCTGTCGCCGTCCTTGCCTACCGCAAGGAGTGTTCCTTCCTTGTATGCCACCTTCCACATCAGTATATTATGCTCCATGAAATCGCTGCGTTTCTTTGTTCCCAACGATTTGCCGTTCAGAAACAGTTCCACTTCTGGGGCGTTGGTATATACCTGTACCAGTATGTCCTCGTCCCTGCGGTACTTCCATTTATCGCGTGTGTCGTACCACTCCCAGCGTCTGATCCATCCCGGGCGTGGAGTGTAGGTGAAACTTCCGTCAGCATCCATCTTGAACTCGCTTTCTTTTTCAGGTATTGTTACAATATGGGTTTTCGGTGTGTCTTTCCACAGACATTCAAAGAAATGGCCACGCGCTGTCTTGTTGCCCACGAAATCGAAGAAAGAACAGTCTCCACCCCTTGCAGGCCATGGACCGTTCTCGCCAAGATAGTCGAATCCTGTCCACACGAAGATGCCCGCTATGTACTTCTTGTCGGCCACGGCTGTCCATTCAAAGAGCTGACCAACATTCTCCGAACCGATAATAGGCTGATATGGATATAGCTTATGGTCGATTTCATAATATTTGTCTTTATAGTTATATCCCACTACATCAAGCACGTCTGTATATCCGGAGAGACGCGAAACTGACGGAACAACGACTCCTGAAGAGACGGGACGGGTAGTGTCCACATCCTTAACCCAACCGGCAAGGACAGCGGCTGTTTCAGCCAAATCGTCTTTTCCTCCTGACAGACGGTTGAACTCTTTCAGTATAGACTTGTTGTCTGTTTCCGGGTCGCCCGTATGGATAAGCCCCTTGAACCCTTTATTGTCTTTGCTCGATGCCCAGTAATATGGATAGGTCCATTCTATTTCATTGCCTATACTCCAGAGTATCACGCAAGGATGATTTCTGTCTCGCCTGATGAACGACTTGAGGTCGTGCTCGGCATGCGTATCGAAGTATCTGGTATATCCTATTGATATGCTGTCGGGCGCATCTTCCTTAGCTCGCTCAGTAATCCACTTTTTCTTTGCTACCTTCCATTCGTCGATAAATTCATTCATTACAAGAAGTCCCAGACTGTCGCACATTTCCAGCAGACTTTCCGAATGCGGATTATGGGCTGTACGTATGGCATTGCAGCCTATGGAACGAAGTTTCAGAAGGCGTCGCAACAGGGCATCATCGTATGCGGCAACACCCATACATCCCAAGTCGTGGTGTATGTTCACTCCTTTTATTTTTACGGATTTTCCGTTTAGAAGGAAGCCTTCATCCGCATCGAATTTAATGTTGCGGATACCAAATTTTGTTGTTTTCTTATCCATCACATATCCGTCAGAAGCAATCAGAGTAGTATGAAGCTCATACATCGAAGGCGTTTCAAGACTCCAGAGATGACAATTCTCCAGTTCAACAGATGCAGTGAACTCATTGAAATCGCCTTTCAGGGCAACAAAATCATCGGAAACAGAAGCTATTGTCTTGCCGTCGTACACTACTTCGTGCTTCACGGTGACTCCTTTTACACCTGTTCCAGCATTCTTCACCTCGCATACCACATTCACCATCGAACGGTTGCCTACCTGTGGTGTGGTAACGAATATTCCGTCTGAAGGAATATAGAGCTCGTTTCTTAGAATAAGACTCACATTCCTGTATATACCGGCACCGACATACCATCTGCTGTCGGCATACGCTCTTCTGTCAACGCAGACAGTTATTGTATTCATCGAACCTTTTGGTTTCAGATATTGAGTAAGTTCATATTCAAATCCCACATATCCGTTAGGACGGAATCCCAACAGATGCCCGTTTATCCAAACCTTTGAGTTATTATATACACCTTCGAAATGAATGAACACTTTTTTCCCATTCATATCATCCGAGGTGAGAAAATTCTTCATGTAAATCCCCACACCGCCAGGCAGAAAACCATTGCTTCCGGCTGTCTGAGTCTTGGTATATCCTTCGCTGATACTCCAGTCGTGAGGCAGACACACATCCTCCCACTTTATATCTGGACTCAGGAACAAAGTGTCCTGAGGCACGAAGCCTGCTGGTTTGCTGAATTTCCAATCGAAGTTGAAATCCACTTTAGTGGAGGTTCCGGCATAACAGAATCCGGACAGAAAGATAGTTAAGACTGTGATAATGTTTTTTATGGTCATATCGATTTTCAGATTAATATTAATGACAAAAATAATTTCAAAAGTGTAAAAACAAAAAAACTCTCCATTTATATTTCAGATATCAACGGAGAGTTTCATCATTTAAAAAAATAAAACATTTTATAAAGTTACTCCTTGCTTAAGGATAGCTATTTCCCGGTATCCCTTCTTTTCGTTCAGTGCCTGCTTTCCGCTTGCCACTTCCACCACAAAGTCTATAAAACGTCTGCTTAAAGATTCCATGCTTTCTCCCTCTACCAGAGTTCCGGCATTGAAATCAATCCACGTATGTTTCTGCTCGTACAGCGGTGTGTTGGTCGATACCTTCACGGTTGGAACGAATGTTCCGAACGGTGTTCCTCGACCTGTTGTGAACAGTACGATATGGCATCCGGCAGAAGCAAGAGCCGTACTTGCCACAAGGTCGTTGCCCGGTGCGCTCAACAGATTAAGTCCGTGTGTTGTGACACGGTCGCCATATTTCAGAACATCCTCCACCATCGAGCTTCCCGACTTCTGTGTACATCCCAATGATTTCTCCTCAAGTGTAGAAATACCTCCCGCCTTGTTTCCCGGCGAAGGATTTTCATATATAGGCTGGTCATTGCAGATGAAGTAGTTCTTGAAGTCGTTTATCATGGTCACTGTATCGTCGAATATCTCCTGCGTACGGCAACGGTTCATGAGCAGTGTCTCGGCTCCGAACATTTCAGGTACCTCCGTGAGGACTGTTGTCCCACCCTGGGCAACAAGATAGTCAGAGAACACCCCAAGCATCGGATTGGCCGTGATACCGGACAGTCCGTCAGACCCGCCGCACTTGAGTCCTATACGCAGTTTTGACAGGGGGACATCAGTCCGCTTGTCTTCCCTGGCTATGGCATACATCTCACGAAGAAGTTTCATACCCTCTTCTATCTCATCATCTACTTTCTGAGAAACAAGGAAACGGATCCTTTGGGTATCATAGTCACCTATAAACTCGCGAAAGGCATCAGGCTGGTTGTTCTCACAGCCAAGACCTACGACAAGGACAGCTCCGGCATTGGGATGAAGGACCATGTCGCGCAATATCTTACGGGTATTCTCATGGTCGTCACCCAACTGCGAGCATCCGTAGTTATGAGGGAAAGATATAATGGAGTCAACCCCCTCGCAATCTGTTTCCTTGCGAAGCTGTTCGGCCAACTGGTTTGCTATTCCGTTCACGCAACCCACCGTAGGGATAATCCATATCTCATTACGTATGCCGGCTTCTCCGTTGGCACGCAAATATCCTTTGAATGTACGGTTCTCGTTCGAAAAAGTCTGTTTCTCGAACTTCGGAGTGTAAGTATATGTACTCAGACCGGAAAGGTTAGTCTTAACAGTTTTCTCGTTCAGCAGATGTCCTTTCCTGACTTCTTTCACAGTGTGCGATATAGGGAAACCGTATTTTATCACCATATCACCTTCTGCAAAATCCTTCAAGGCAATCTTATGACCGGCAGGTATATCCTCAGCCAGTTCTATAAAATTGCCGTTTACCTCTATTATAGTACCCTTGGACAATGGGTGCAGTGCCACAGCCACATTGTCCGCAGGGTTTATCTGGATATATTCAGTCATAACAAACTAACATTTATAAATTGAAGAATACAGGTAGAAGTATCAATCTACAAGGTCTTTTACTGTCTGAAGCATTTCTTCGCTCTGGATTTTGTTGATATAGTAAATTACACGGTCTGCCAGTCCCGGGATGGTATTAAGGTCTTCACCCCAGATGGAAGTATCGGCGAGAACTGTCTTCACAAGATTTTCTACCGAGCCATCGTTCCACAAACTTGTAAGCATCGCCATGATTTCCGGTGCATCGTTAGGAACTATCTCTACACCATCGGCACGCTTTCCACCTTTGTAGTATACTATGATGGCTGCAAGACCGAGGACGAGTCCTTCAGGAAGAACACCCTTGCGTTTCAGATATTCCTTCACTCCCGGAAGGTCGCGTGTGGCATACTTAGGGAATGAGTTAAGCATGATTGATGTCACCTGATGATCCACGAAAGGATTGTTGAAACGTTCAAGAACGTCATCTGCAAACTTCTTAAGTTCTTCTTTCGGTAAGTTAAGGGTTTCCATCAGCTCGTCGAACATCACACGTTTGATGAACTTACCTATCACCTCATGCCGGCAAGCATCTCTCACGATATTGACGCCCGAAAGGAATGCCACCGGCGACAATACAGTGTGAGGACCGTTCAGGAGAGTCACCTTGCGTTCATGATATGGCTCCTCCGACGGGACGAACAGAACGTTCAGCCCCGCCTTGTTTGCAGGAAATTCTTCGGCAACCGATTCCGGTGCTTCGATTACCCACAGGTGAAAAGCCTCACCCTGTACAACTAAATTGTCATCAAAGTCTAGTTTAGTTTTTATGTTATCTATGTCTTTACGAGGGAATCCCGGTACGATGCGGTCCACCAGTGTGGCATATACACCACATACTGTTTCAAACCATGACTTGAACTCTTCACCAAGGTTCCACAATTCAATATACTGATAGATTGTTTCCTTCAGTTTGTGACCGTTGAGGAAGATAAGCTCGCATGGGAAGATGATAAGTCCTTTCGACTTGTCGCCGTTGAAATGTTTGAATCTGTGATAAAGCAACTGTGTCAGCTTGCCCGGATAAGAGTTTGCAGGAGCATCTTCGAGCTTGCACGACGGATCGAAGTTGATACCTGCTTCAGTAGTGTTCGAGATTACGAATCTCATCTCAGGCTGTTCTGCCAGTGCCATGAAATCATTATACTGGCTATATGGATTCAGGGCACGGCTGATGACATCAATCATTCTGAATGAGTTCACCACCTCGCCATTGTTAAGTCCCTGAAGATTGACATGATAAAGACAGTCCTGAGCATTGAGGGCATCAACCATACCTTTATCTATAGGTTGCACCACAACAACACTGCTGTTGAAATCTGTCTTTTCATTCATATTCGAGATAATCCAGTCAACGAACGCACGAAGGAAATTGCCTTCACCAAACTGTATGATACGTTCCGGACGTACTGCCTTTACTGCAGTCTTATTATTTAAAGCTTTCATTGTAATGTCAAAAATTAAAATTGATAAAATTAAAATTCAACCAACATTCTGAATACCTTACCTGGATTTTCCGACCATTTCTGCAGAGCCTCACCTGCCTCTTCAGGTTTCACTACGGCAGAGATAAGTTCGTTCATCGGGCAATTTCCATTCTGAAGATAATGTATCACGGCACGGAAATCCTCAGGCATTGCATTGCGCGAACCGCGTATGTCGAGTTCCTTCTGAACAAAATATTTTGTCTGGAAAGCCACTTCACTCTTGGCATAGCCTATACATGCCACACGACCTGTGAAAGCAACAATATCAATGGCAGTTACGTATGTGACAGGACTGCCCACAGCTTCTATCACCACATCAGCCATATAACCGTCAGTAAGTTCCCTTACTCTTTCAACCACATTTTCTGTCTTAGAATTGATAACCATCGATGCACCGAGACGTTTTGCCAGTTCAAGTTTCTCGTCATCAATATCCATGGCTATTACTCTTGCTCCACGAAGCGATGCCCTTACTATGGCACCAAGTCCAATCATTCCGCAACCTATCACGGCCACAGTATCAATGTCAGTTACCTGTGCTCTTGAGACGGCATGGAAACCTACGCTCATAGGCTCAATCAATGCACATTCCTTATCCGAGAGGCCGGCAGCCGGAATAACCTTTGTCCAAGGGAGGACAAGGAACTCCTGCATCGAACCGTTACGCTGAACGCCCAAAGTCTCGTTGTGTTCGCAGGCATTGACACGTCCGTTGCGGCATGAGGCACACTTTCCGCAGTTGGTATATGGATTTACAGTCACGTTCATTCCCTTCTCGAAACCGACAGGAACGCCTTCGCCTATTTCCTCTATCACAGCACCCACTTCATGTCCCGGGATAACAGGCATCTTGACCATAGGATTTCTTCCAAGGTAAGTATTAAGGTCGGAACCACAGAATCCGACATATTTGATACGAAGTAAAATTTCTCCGACTCCAAGTGTTGGTTTAACTATATCAGCTACTTGAACCTTTCCGGCTTCAGTAATTTGAACAGCTTTCATAATCTATGTATTTATTTAAATTTGTTATTGTATTATTTTAATGATGTTTTTTCTCTATCTTATAACCTTTCCAGCCATAATATGCTGTAAAGAAGAAACATATCAGAGGTATTATATATGCCACCTGATAGAAATCCGCGTTATGATTCATCACAAATGCGGTAAACTGAGGGATACATGCATTACCTATAATAGCCATTACAAGGAATGCCGAACCACTCTTGGTGTCCTCGCCGAGGTCGCGTAGAGCAAGTGAGAATTGGGTAGGATACATGATTGACATGAAAAACGACACTGCAAGCATGGCATAAAGTCCTGTCATACCACCGAACATAATAATTACTCCACACAGTATGATATTTACTATAGCGTATGTAAGCAGCATATCCTGAGGTCTGAATTTCGACATTAGCATAGTACCTATCCATCTGCCGCCAAGGAAAGCCAGCATATACAGTCCGAAGAATGTGGTCGCCTCATCCTCCGACAGACCTGCATACATGCAGCAGTAAACCAGGAACAGGCTGTTGATGGCTGTCTGCCCTCCGTTATAGAAGAACTGTGCGATGACTCCCCATCTCAGATGCTTGCGTTTCAACACTGCAAAATTGATAAGCTTGCCCTTCTCTCCGTGCGATTCTTCGTTATCTATGTCTGGAAGTTTACACAGTGTAAACACTACTGCAAGAATGATGAGTAACACGGCAAGAACCAGATAAGGCATCTTCATGGAGTCTGTCTCCATCTGGATAAATCCTTCCCAGCCTCCCGGGAAGTCGGCAGGCAGCGTTTCGCGCGTATAGTTCTGTCCGGTAAGTATAAGCTTGCTCAGAAACATTGCGGAGATGAAAGCACCAAGACCGTTGAACGACTGTGCAAGATTCAATCTTCGCGAAGCCGTGTCATGTGTACCCAAAGCTGTCACATACGGATTGGCAGCCGTCTCAAGAAAGCACATTCCCGTTGCCATAATAAAGAAGATTACAAGATATGCCCAGTATTCCTTTATCTCAGCTGCAGGGAAGAAAAGCAGACCTCCGATAGCAGCAAGAATGAGACCGACTATTATACCCGACTTATAGCTGAAACGTTTCATGAACATTGCTATCGGTATGGGAAACAGGAAGTAGGCCAGCCAATAGGCAGATTCAGTGAACGAGGCCTCGAAAGCATTCAGTTCACAGGTTTTCATCAACTGCCTGATCATTGTAGGCAACAGATTACTGCTGATAGCCCACATGAAGAACAAGCTGAATATCAGTAAAAGCGGTATAAAATATTTGTTTTTCATTCTGACATGTTTTTAATATAAGGTAACTCAGGCAGATTCTTGAAACCGTAAAAGGCTTTCGCGTTCTCGCCCAAGAAAAGTTTTTTGCTTCTCTCTTCCAATTCTTTTGATTTAATCACAAAGTCGTACGACATTTTGTAGGTGATGGCTGTAATTGTGCGCGGATAGTCGGAACCCCACATCAGTTTCTCGAAACCGACAAGGTCGGCAGCTTCGTTGATAGCCCTTATAGCACCGTTGAACGGATAGAACTCGTCATTGAACAGCCATGTGATACCGCCAGACTCAATCATTACATTTTTATGGCGGGCAAGCATTATCTGCTTCTTCCAGTCCGGTTTTGTAACCATGCCGAAATGACCGATGGCTATTTTCAAACCCGGACATTCTGAAATGATTTCTTCCATCTCGCCAACCTGAAGGTCTCCCTCTATCATATCTATGGAAAGAATCACTCCTTTATCTTCCATCAAATGAAACATCTTCATCATTTCGTCCGAATTGAGCATCACCCTTCCGTCCTTTAGCTGCAGACGGTGTCCTGGAATCTTTATGGCCTTAAACCCTTTGTCTATAAGTTCAACAGTCTGATTAAAGTAACCCTGCTTCCTGAATTCACACATACCGCACACAAAAAACCTGTCGGGATAATTTGTCATGACCTCTAGTAGATAGTCATTCTGTATACCATCGATATACTCCTGAGTAACAACAGCTCCTCCAACCTGGGCATAGTTCATATTTGCCAGGAAAACCTCTGCCGTATTTCTTCCGTCAATCATAAAGGGAGGAAGCATTTGTCTCACCTCCCCCATAAACAATGATTGACCATTCTCTGTAGTTTTTATTTTCAGGCCATCTACTTCAGTATCCTGATAAAGCCACAGATGTGAGTGAGCGTCAATTATTGTATAATCCATAGCAACAGTATTTATGAATTTGCCCAACTTACTCTTTGTTGATCACCTATTATCTCCTTAACCTTTTCCACAAGACTCCAGTCGATAGGTTCCTCAATGTATTTAATATTCTGAAGTACAGATTCTGATTTTGCCGAACTGAACAGTGTTGTAGGTATTCTTGGGTTACTAACAGAGAACTGTACTGCAAGCTTCTCAATAGGATATCCCTGTTCCTTACAAAACTTCGCAGCCTTTGCACATGCCTCAATCAGTGATTTTGGGGCTGGATGCCATTCAGGAACACCTCTCTGTGTGAGAAGTCCCATACCAAATGGTGAAGCGTTTATCACCCCTACACCCTTTTCATCGAAATAATCGAGGAAGTCAACAAGTTTGTCATCGTTAAGCGAATAGTGACAGAAATTAAGCACCGCCTCAACTGTGTCCGGAGCTGCATGGTCAATAACCCATTTCAGGTTTTCAAGCTGAAGGTCGGTTATACCCACATGACCCACCAGGCCTTTCTCCTTCAGTTCCACCAGAGCAGGCAATGTTTCGTTCACCACCTGGTTCATATCCGAAAACTCAACATCGTGAACATTGATAAGGTCAATATGATCTATATTCAGACGTTCCATACTTTCGTATACACTTTCCTGTGCGCGCTTGCCCGAGTAGTCCCATGTATTAACACCATCCTTGCCATAACGTCCCACCTTGGTTGAAAGTATGAACGATTCTCTTGGCAACTCCTTAAGAGCCTTACCCAGTACTGTTTCTGCCTTATAATGTCCGTAATATGGAGAAACATCAATAAAGTTCAGTCCATGTTCTACTGCTGTAAAAACAGACTGTATAGCCTCACTTTCTTTAATAGAATGAAAAACTCCACCCAACGAAGATGCACCATAACTCAATACAGGCACTTTCAGTCCTGTCTTTCCCAATTCACGATATTCCATTTTGAAAAAGAATTTAAAGGTTAATTTTTTACTCTATTTATTATTCATACAGATAGAACATACGTTCCATCATCTGCCATTTCTCGTCCGATGTGGCTCCCTCGGCACACTGCTGAAATTTTGCCACATATTCCTCCCATTCGGCCTGACGAGGCAGAGTGGCAAGCTTTGCCATTGCTTTATCCCAGTCAAAATTCAGAGGAGTTTCCACTATCATAAAAAGTTTAGACCCCAATATGTATATTTCCATTTCCAGAATTCCCACTTCACGTATTCCGGCACGTATCTCAGGCCATGACTCTTCCTTACTGTGAGCCTTCCTGTAGGCTTCAATCAATTCCGGATTGTCACGCAGACTCAAAGTCTGACAATATCTTTTCACTGGCTGAGAATAACTTTTCACTTTATATCCTTCTGTCTTCATGATATTATTAATATTATTATGTTAGTATTACATTTCACTTTCTTTATATTTTCGATGATGCTAAAGTATGAAGTATCCATCAAAACAATAGAGGAGATTTTTAAAAAAGAAAGAGGGGATATTATACCCCCTCTTTTTCGACATTTTTACCCCTCATGAAGGAGATAAAAAGTCACCCCAAACTCTATAAAAATCAAAACAGATTGAACTGCATTCCTGTGTAGAAAAATCCCTGGTTGGATTTCGGATTCCAATACGTCATCACCGTCAACGGGATTTCATATTTCATTACCCGAAGTTTATAAATTACATTCAAGGACACCTGAGTAATTCCTGCCGATTCGGCATACATGGTTCTGTTCACCATTTCCCCACTTTCATTTCTTGAATTTCTTAATGCGAAAGCTGTTCCAATACCAGGACCGACCCTTAGCTTTTCGTTCTGATAGATGAGATGGTATAGCCCACATATACGAAACTGGAGTATATGTTCTTGCTGTTGTCCAGATCCCTGTCGCGACCGTAAACAAGTGTAGAGAGGCTCAACTCCAGCGGAAATTTCCTGTCGCCCGTATAATTGAGCATAAGGTCTATAAAACGTCCCGTCTCATCAGGCTTATAGTTGAAGAACTCCTTATTATTATATGTAGCCCCCGGCGAGAAATTATATGTATCTATAGCCTTAATCTGAAACCTGCCATGAGTATATATTATATACTGGCTCAGCTCCTTATAACTCCCCCTGGTGTTCGATCCGCCAAGGAAACCGACGGTAAACCTCCCCGATGGGTCGGAAACCGACAAATCGGACGAGAGAATCAGTCCGTCGGCCACTTCAATGCCACGCCATAGAATCATGTTCTGTAGAGTAGTACTGAAATGAAGCTGAGCCTGAACATTTGCTGACAAAAATATAAATACTGGAATTAACAGTCGCTTTTTATACTTACAGGTATCCAATGATAATATATGTATCATACTCAGAGCAGTAGAAAATCGGTTCTAAATTATTATTATGGATTTATTTGTCGAAATAATCTATAAGATTATAAACATTCCAGTTAATATCCGACATGTATTTGGTCAATGATGTATAAGGTTTATAGTTATAATCGAGCATACCTTTATTGCAATCCTCATCATCCAGATACTTGAAGAAAACCCATCCTACACAATTCTTGGCTTCGAGCAGTCCCAAGGTAAAATGCTGGTAAGCGAATCCACGGTTTTGCTGGTCGCGTACCACGAAACCGGCTCCACTTGAGTTGTCAAGCTTAGTATCCTCACCCTTGGTATAGAATTCCGTTACCATGAAAGGAGTACCGCCCGCCTGGTTCTTCCAGCCATCCATGTAGCCTTTTTCAGGCGACCATTTACTATAATAATTTATGGAAATGACATCACAATATTTTCCCGCTGCCTTAATTATATAACTGTTGTATTTAGGAAGGCTGTGCAGGCGTGAACCCAGATAAAGCAATTCAGGGTCCTTCGATGCCTTAACCGCATTCTTTATGGCAGAATAATATTTTTCCGCACAAATACCGGCAAACTCATTGTTCAGTTCATCCGTTACATCAGAAACATTTGCACTCTTGTCCTTATCCGTCATAAACTTGGCGGCTGCAATATAAGCAGGATCCTGCTTGTTTGAAATTTTCAGGAATCTGTCGAGCAGCCTGTTTCCCCATGTAGAGAAGTCTATCTCATTATCCGAGAAGAATCCCAACACATCCGGGTTGTTTCTGAACATGCCGAAAGCATCCGAATTGAGATACTCCTTGCACCATTCATCCCATCCATCATAAAACACAAGACCTATCTTAAGATTCACGTTCTGCCCCGGATAGCTAATTCCCTTGCTATTCTTGAACTCTGCAAGGAATGAAAAGGAAGGAGCCTGTGTCAGAGGACTTGAAGCCGATTTATTATAATCATTTACAGCCTTGTCGCCTTCTTCCTTACCGAAAGCGCAGACACTATGAAATCCTATTTCAGAGAATTGTTTCTGCGACTTTGCCACCCAGTCATCTACTGAACTGTAAAGCTTGCCGAAAGCTGAGCTGTTGCCATCCATTCTGAATGAGGCGATACCCCTTACATAATATGGATAACCTTCGGGGTCGACTATCCAACTTCTTCCATTTGAGTTTTTCTCAACCCTGAACCGTCCGGTAGCCTTGAATTTTTGCCCTTTTGCGTATGAGCCATATTTATTCACGCTTTGCAAATACTCATCCTGTGTTTTTGTCTGCTGTTCATAACCAACCAGGTATGGCAATATCCTTGTCTTTGCCTCTATAAAAGCCTTGTCAGGTTTTTCCGCATACTCGACAATTATCGGTTGATACTGCTTGGTGCTATTAGGATAGGTTTCAGCAGGACCGGGAACAGGCAGTTGCAGTTCCACATCATCATCGTCATTATCGCCTGCATTGTCGCCGGGAGTATTATAGTCCTCCACATTCCCCGGTTGTGAGTAAATAACCTCAGGCGGAATATATGAGAACTCTTCCTGAGGGTCTTCACATGACAAAGCGAAGAACGGAACACTCAAGCAAATGGTTTTAGTAATAATAGTAGAATATTTCATTGTTGCAAATATTTAGTAAATTAATATAAATCCCATGTCCTGATTGTATCCCCCCATCGGTGGTCTATCGGGAACTCCATTTCTCCCCATGCCTTAACAGAAGTCCAAGGTTGGTCGGCATCAGTCCAGAACGGGTCAGAGGCAGGCAATCCCAACGGAAGGAATGCAAGTGTAGTCATATACAGGCTGCCATTGTTTGTATAATGATTCGAAATGCCAGTCTGATGTCCGCAGAATCCTATGGTGAGGAATCCGCCCTCATTAAAGTTATTGCCCGACTTGAACATACGTTTCATACACGCTGTCAGCGCACATCTCACCTGTGCTTTCGATACTCCCGCCGGCAACTCATTATACCATGCTATAAGAGCCAGTGGCTGCATTGTTGCCATACGGTAAGGTATAGAGCGTCCGAAAACAGGGAATGTTCCTTCAGGAGATATGAAACGCTCCAGAATTATGGCGAACCTCTGTGCCCTCATCAATGCCCTGTCATAGTACTTGCGATAGTCGAAACGTGTCCTCACGCCCGATTCCATTATTGCATGTATAGATTCGAGATACATAGGATGGAACACATAACTGCTATAATAATCGAATGCAAAGTGCTGTCCGTCTGCGTACCATCCGTCGCCTACATACCATTCCTCCACCTTGCGGAAAGTAGAATTTATACGATATGTATCCTGTCCGGCATCAATTTTGGCAAGGAAGCTTTCAATGGTGGCCGAGAACAGCAGCCAGTTAGTGTAAGGAGGGTCAATGCGTCGGAGACCTTTGAACTCTTTTATGTAGCGTTCCTTTGTTGTCTGGTCCAGCGGTTTCCACAGCTGGTCGAACGCGCGCAGGAAACTTTCCGCAATATAGGCAGCATCAACCAGTGCCTGACCATGACCGTTCCACAACAGATAATCCGGACTATTAGGGTCCACCGCATTTGCATAACTCTTCAATGCCCATTCTTTCAGTTGCTTGCGCTGCTGTCCTTCTGCTGTATCATCGTCAGGCAGGCTCAACCATGGAGCTATACCGGCCATGAGACGTCCGAAAGTTTCCATATATGCAACCTTCTTGTTACGGTTATCCCAGTTTGGACTTACCTCAAGAATCATATTTTTCTGTAGTTCCCCTTTCGCCATATTGCTCAACACAGGAGCAGCCATCCTGTAAGCCATATCCGTCCAGTATTTTCTTGTCTCGTTGTTGTTTGCCTCGAGATAACGCACATACTCGCAAGCGGCAAGAAGGAATGCGCCTACCCCAAAGTTGGCAGTCGACTTGGCGTCAACCACCTGTCCCGGAATAGCCTTTTCACCGATTGGCTGGACATAACCCACCGACCAGTCTTTCTGCAGTGCAGTCTTGGTAAGATATTTCCATGCTTTCTCCACTACAGGCATAAATTCATCCTTGTCAAGATAACCGTTGTTTATCCCCCAAAGCATACCGTAAGTGAAGAAAGCGGTACCGCTTGTTTCCGGTCCCGGAGCATGTTCCGGATCCATCATACTTCTTGTCCAGTAGCCCTCCGGCTGCTGCAGACATGCAACCGCCTTTGCCATACGCACAAACTTATCCTCGAAAAAAGACAGATGCTCATAACCCTCCGGCAGGTCCTTCAGCACCTTTGCCAGAGCGGCAAGCACCCATCCGTCGCCTCTTGCCCAGAAATCCTTCTTTCCGTTCAGACTCTTATGCTTGGGATAAACATATTTTGCGTCGCGATAATAGAGTCCTTCCTCCTCATCATACATTATTGAGTCCGACGTACAAAGATATTCATACAGTTTCTTAAGATACCGGTGATTATGCGTAATCTTATACATCTTCGTCATTACCGGCATCACCATATAAAGTCCGTCGCTCCACCACCAGTAATCCTTACGCGGTGTGCTCATCTGGTACTCCATGACTTCGCGTGCACGCTTGATTTTATAATTCTCCGGCATGATGTTATACAAGTCCGCATAAGTCTGGAAGCACACCTGATAATCGCCGAACAGCACATAATCATCCTTTACCCCGTATTTATACTTCCATTCAGATTTGTTGTTGCTTTTCGCACCCATCCACTGGTTATACTCAGCCCATGCCTCCGAATACTTTCTGTATTCTTCTTTCCCAGTAAGGAAATAGGCTTCCATATTACCGGTGTGATATGCCGCATAATCCCAGAAAGACCTTGCTTCGGGGGCATGATTTTTCTGCCAGGCATCGTTCACTTGTTCAATCATCTCCCTAACTTGCTGAGCATCAGTTTTTTTTGCGAAGGAAAATGAAGGTAAAACGGCTATAAGGATGTATAACATCCAGTAGTATCTATAACAGTTCATCTTTGTGATATTGTTTACATTTTCTAAAACGAAATGGGGAAGAATATATATTCCTCCCTCATTTCACGAATAATTGTATTATTATATTTATTTGTTAGGAGTCCATTCTGCTCCGTTGTTGAAACCTTCTGTTGTAGAGTCAAAACTTGCATCTGCTCCTGTACTTGGTCTTTCTGTAATTTCTTCAATCTTAAAAGAAGTGATTTTAGCGGTTCCAGTAGCATCAGTACCACCAGGGACATTAGTCTGTACAGTTAAAATAACGTTCTCAAGAACCGGCCACACAAGTGAACCATCTGCTCTTGAAGCTGGAGTTTCAGCAGAAGTAGAACTACTGATTGTGAATGTATTTGTATAGGTTCCACTTCCGGTATTTCTTCCAATCCAGAATTTATATTTATCAGATGCTCCCAATCTGAATGTTGTTGCACAGTCGTTAGATGCGTATGTATAAGTAAATTTGTAAGTACAACCATCACGGAATGACATTGATTTAGTAACTGGGAATTGATTATCTGCTGGAACAATTTCCAATTCTCCACTTGCATTAATTTTTTCGGCAACTCCTTCTGCAAGATATTCCTTAACTGCATCTATGTTAGCGAAGTTAAAATCAAAAGCATCTGCATGAGTCAAAGCAACATTGGCAGATTCAATCTTGATATTAGCATCTTCGTTGTTTTCGTTTTTAGCAGTCAAAGCACTAACAGCATAATCAGTGTTATAACTTACGCTAATATTTGCGTCATTACTATAAATCTTATCACCAAGAATAAGAGTCATAGTAGTTCCATTCACAGAACCGGAAGCAACAGGAATTGTTTTTCCTGCTACTGTTATGGTAAATGCTTTGTTAACAGCATCAGTGAATGTTCCAGAAACTTCCTTATCGAGTGTAAGTTCAATTCGGTCATTACCTGTTGTCTGATCAGGAACAATTTCTTTAGCTGAAGAAACGGCAACAGTAGTTTGTTTTTCCAAATCTACAGGAGGTTCACCGCCTCCTTGATCATCATTCAATACTATCGTTACAATCTGTCCTTTAGTAACTATAAGGTTTTCACCACTGAAGTTATAAGTTTTAGTACCAGAATTTCTTGTAAGTTCCAAAGTAAATCCATCGGTAAATGTCACCGGAGCTACAACCATTGAGTATTCCTTGGCATTTTTATTTTGTTCATTAGGACCAACAAATGTTCCCTCTTTAGCGGTTAGAGTTATAACATTAGAACCGGATTCCACTGTCAGGTTTGCTGAAGCATCAATTTTTACGTTCCCTGCAATCTTTACATCACCACCAGCAGTAAGTTTAATACCTGTAAGGTCAGTAAGATTATTTTTAAACTTAACCAATCCACAAGTATTCTGGAAAGTTAAAGATTTGTTATTATCTGTTGCAGTAGCATAAGATATATTTGCATTTGCATCGAATCCCCAAGCCGGAGCTGTCTGTTCAGATGGCAGTGTAGTAGTTACGACACCTTCAAGACACACAGCTTCGGCATTATAAGGATAAAGAGCTGTATACGAATTGTTAGGTGTAGCCTTACCTGTAAACGTTGTAACTGTGCTACCACCTGTAGCGGTAGTAAACTTGTTATTTTCTTGGCCTGAAAAGATATTGATTGCATCTCCTGTTGTCCACCACACCGTTGTTCCATTCTGCAACGAACTACGGCTTGAAGGCGTACCGGCAACAAAAGTCATATCCTGAGGACCACTGACTGCATTTACATTCGACAGTTCGTCTTTTGTACAAGACTGGAGCATTGCAATACTCATCAAAGCCGCTCCACAAAATAGCATCGTATTTTTCATGACATAAATTATTTGTTAAACAGTTTCAATAATAAAAAATCACATCACTTGTTATTCATATTCTTATTCTTTAGGATCAGGTTTCCATTCAGTACCGTCATCTTCAAAATCATCATGACCGCCATCTACAATTCCGGGAGGTATTGATATTCGGCATACCGCACTTTTTATTCCATTACCCGTATCTACAGAAGCACCGATATTAGAATCTCTGCCCCCGTCGATTGCCACGACCGTACATCTCATTTTATCGTCCGATGGTGTAATCATCAACACATCAGGGAAAGAAGTTCCCCAAACTATTGACTTGTAACCGGTATAAGGGAGATTATCCTTGGTTATATTAATACCCAACTCCACAGTGCCACTATATGGTAATTCTATATAACTGACAGGTTTGTTGTCAGTCTGCCCATCCTTGAACACTACATATTCAATTTTTATCTCCTCAGCCGGTGTTCCATCACCTCCACCTACGCCATCATCATCCTTATCACACGAGATTGCCGTAAACTGTATAAAAAGAAGTATGAAAAGGTTGTATACTGACAGAATCCGTGGTTTTATATCAACCATAATAAAATGTTATTTAAGCGCCAAACAAAATTTTCAATATTCAAAAGGCATAAGAGGAAACCCTGAATATGCCTTATTACCATGAAAACAAATCAATCTACCTTTTTCAATCCGGAATCAGAAAAATATGTTATTTATTTAGAACATATTTTTCCGATTTGCCAGATTACAATCACAATAAATAAATCAACAACTAAATCTAATTACCTAATCTTATAACTAAACCCTCAAACAATGTTATTTAACCTTTTCTATCTTGACATCATCAAGCAGGAAGCATCCACCATTACCTGAACCCGGAACAGCTGTGAAACGATATACAAAACCATTTTCCTGCAATTTGAATTTAACTGTTGTAAGATTGTAATTCTTACGGTCTTTCTTGACCTCAGCAGTGGCAATTTCTTCCAGTTTCTTTGAATCCGGATTATAGTACTCAATCCTGAAGTTAGGTTTGTCACCCCAACTGTATTTGGTATAAGCTGAAATCTGATATTCTGCTCCAGTTTCATAGCTGATGTTTACAGCCTGCCACATACCAACCTTCACCTCAACAGCATAGTTGCCTGAATGTGCCTTTTTCGCATCAACTATTTTGTTATCTTTCTTTTCCCAGACATTCCATGATGTCAAGTCACCTGACTCAAAATCACCGTTCTTAATTTCCTGAGCGTATGCAGAAGTCATCATCATTCCGCAAGCCATCATTGCTAAAATTTCTTTTTTCATTTTTTCTAAGGTTTTTAATTTAAGTATTATGTTGTATCTATTAAAATCACTCTTCTATTGGAACCAACTTATAAGCCCTGACCCAGTCATAATAAGTAGTACTTTTGTCCTTATCCTTCAAGTCCTCAGCTGTAGGTACTTGTTTTTCCCAATCGTATGTTTCAGTAACTATATGTATGAACATAGGTCGGTCAAACGGAGTATCTGTATATTTTGTTGTAGGCTTGATAGTGTACATATACTTTCCGTCATAATAGAATTTCACGGTATTTGCATCCACCCACCAACAACCGTAAGTATGGAAATCTTCTGCCGATGGGTCTGTCATATACGAAACCACATCCGAACGTTTCGCCGTATTGTCAGTACGTTTGCCTCCTTGTTCCTGATACCAATAGTGAGTATTACTGTTCATCTGCATATTCCATGTCTTGTTCCACGGATTATCAGGGTTGACACTTCTTATTATACCCATTGTTTCTATAATATCAAGTTCCTGACTGCTCCATGTCTTTATCTTCTTGCCGCCTTTCATTATTTCCTTCATTACCGGGCGGTTGGAAAGCCAAAAAGTAGACGACATGGTAGTGAGCGAAGCCTTCATCCTTGTTTCATAATACCCATAATGTGCCTGGTTCTTTACAGAAGCAACCGCTCCACCGGCAAGACGATATTTATCGCCCGGCTTTCCATCAAGTCCTTCTGTTGGCGACAAAACGGTATTGATTATACGAAGACAACCTTTCTTGACACTAACATTCTCTGCCTTGAAAGTTGCAGGCGGCCGACCGTTAGTCCAATAAGGACTTTTAGCATGCCATTTAGCGGCATTAAGACGTTTACCATTGAATTCATCAGTATAATCTTCGTTAACTACCCATTTATAACCCTCAGGAGCCTCAGGCAAATTTTTTATATGCTCTTCAGCCAAAGAATATTCCTTATCATTTTTTAATGTATAAGATGACAGGAATAAAGATGCAGCAGATAAATACAATACTGTTTTTCTCATAAACTTTGTCGTTTTAGATTTTTTGTTACACGACAAAAGTATATAAGTTTCATGAAAGCATTAAGGGGGATTTACATCGTAAAAGGTGGGGTAAAATTCTACCACTCCCTGAAACACAATTATTTCACTCATGAAACCATGTGTTTTTACGATATATAAAACCCGACAGAAGAATAATACCGTATTACCGGCTAATTTACATAAGAATAACTTTTCAAACCGCCATATACCCCACTTTACGTCCGTACCCTCAGTCCTCGACTCCGGCAATATGTTTTCCATATCGAGATCTATGGTTTTCTGCCTCGGATTCAACCACTAACTGTCGAGCATGTGGATTGCGTATCTGTCATAGAATCTCTTTCCGAACCATATTATCTCGTCTGTGCTAAGTATGTTGTTCAGACGGATAATCCTTCCGGTATTTTACCACCTACTTCTCTTGCAAATCCTGATCTGATATAACCGGATACTCTCAATTCATTGATTTCCGACTTGTATACAGTCTGCGAAGAGGCATTGAAACTACTGCACAGACTGAACAGCAGCAGGGGAAATAATTTAACCGATTTTAACAGTAAATATTCTGTGTTCATAATATTTCATTTTAATGATTACGTTTCTGACTTTCGTCTGATGCAAAATTATGAGGTATCGGACGGGGTTGTATCTTTCAGTAAAAATCAGTAAAGTCTTGGCAAGGGGTAAAAAACTTAACATCTTGTATATAAATATATTACAAACAAGGTGCAAAGATTTTCAGTAAACGATGGCGAATACAGAACCTATATATTTACACGCCATAAAATGAAGAAAAAGCAGTAGGAAAAAAATGCGGGCAAGTTCCGGATAAAATGTGGGCAAGTTTAAGGTAAAACTTGCCCGCATTTTAGATAGAATGCGACCGCATTTAAAACAAGTAAAAAACGAAGAAAAAAATATGTGTTCTTCACAGAACACATATTTCAAAAATAGGTATAAACACGCTAAACAATGTTAACAAAATCTATTTATAAAAAAAGCTCACATCAATAATATCTGCAACATTTTTACAATACTCCATAAATGAAGAGACCTTGGGATGATTTATACACAGAGCTATCTGTGATGTAGGCGAAAAACGTCCTGTCCCGTCAAGAAACGCTGTAAGCTCAGATGGGAGGAGTATACTGCCAATACCTGGATTTACGTCAGTCAGAACGACTGTATTTACAGCTTCCACCGCTGACACATCAAGATAATCGAGTGCCGGAAGATCTGCGAAGTGCAATTTTCCTATCATATTGCCGCCTTTGCTGCCCTGAAGAGAGACACGCTCCAATGAAGAACAACCGGATATATGGATTTCACTGTCGAATATTGAAGTTTCGGAAACATCATCATTAAGTATAACAGAAGGAACAACTACCAATTGAAGCGAACTGTTATTCTCCACCCTAAGTACTTTCAATGATGATGCGGAACTTAAATCCATTCCCAAAGGTGTATCAATATTAGAGATTGAAAATACTGAAACTCCCGAAGACGGCTTGACATACGACATGGAATAATGCTTGGACTTCACTCCCGAAATGTCTACTTTTCCTCTGAAACCGGGATTTGACAATATATACTCCACACCCTCAAGGTTAGCTGTCTGCGACAGGAAAATGAGGTCGTTCCCTTCGGTTATCCTCTTCGTGACATCAATCTCCAACGATGAGACAAACACCGACGGGAAGTTTCTGTAAAGATATGAACGGAGCAAAGGATCCGGTACTCTTCGGTTTACTGTATATTCAGTGTAATTTCCATCCTCGTCCGACATCACGACAAGACATTTGTCCGTCATGGCTTTATAGAATGCAGGTATGACATCTGTATTCCATTTTGCAAAGTAAGGAAGTTTCAGATTTGTAAGACTTTTACAAAGCACCGTAGTGCCATCGGTTGAAATAAGATTGAGATACGAAGTTATGCCGTCATTGCCGCGTAAAGCTACCGATTTTATTCCTTCGGGCAGGTCAGCAAAGTCGAATATAGAAAAACTGTTACACTCAAGATTGACATCTGCGAGCGAAGGAAAACTCCTCAAACCGCTAATAGATGTAAGTTCGCATCTACTCAAGTCCAAAGAAGTGGTATTGAGAACTTGATTGTCACAAATCAGCTCTCCGTTTTCGCTGAAATTAAATCCTTTCCGGGTCAAGACATCGCGTAACTTTGTATCAAAAGTCACTTCAGACACTTCAAAGTCGGAAATTTCTGTTTCATCCTTACACGAGATTATTGTGAAACAGAGAACTATCAGTACATAAAAGCTAATAAAATTCCTCATAACAATCAGTTTTGTGGTAATAAGACTATATTATCAATCCAAGCCGCGTCGTTCTGTCTTTCGCACACAATGGCACACACTACTTTTTTCACTGTAGAATTAAAATCGAAAGATACGGCTTTATAATTGCCGGGAGAAGAAAATTCCTCTGTATATACCGTTCCTGTAGACATATCCTGTAGCATGACTTTCAACTTACATGCTCCTTCGGTCTTTACATCAGCAGAGAAGCGATAAGTCCTGCCACTCTCCATGTCAACCCTCTGCATGAGTCCTGCATGACCAGATATACAGGCTACATTATTGCCTGCATTGTCAGTCTGTACGCAAACCGTACCATAGTTACCCAATGGCTGCCATGCTGAAAGTCCTTCGCTGAAGGTTCCATTCTGCAAGGTAGAGACAGTATATTTCTCAACCTGCAGTATCATGGACGATACGTGACCTCCTCCGTCGGAAAAGGTGATGTCGACATTATTATCGCCATTCTTCAGCAGCAGTATGTCGAACGGTACTTCTATCATACCGAAAAATATATTGCGGTTGCTCTGGCCGTAGCCTTTCCAGTTGTCGGGAACACTCACAGCGGTACCATTAATCTTTACCACCGGTTTCTTGGAAGCAGAGACAGGACGGCCTATCGACATACGCAAGCTTGCTCTGCCCGAACCGGACTCGATTCCTGTGAAGGGGAACGAAAGGGATGATCCGGCGGAAATCGGTTTCAGATACTCACTGCTGTAATATTTATTGCGGATTATGGAGTTCGTGAATGCTGACGAAGACACATCTGCTACAAGGACTATGGTCTGATTTGGGACAATTGAGATGCTTTCAGGCATGGACGGGACATTCTGTTCCGTATATTCTATACCTGCGTTATAATTGACATATAGAGAACGCTTTGTGACATTCGATACATCCTTCCAGCTATTCTTATTGTTCAGATATACAGTCTGCGGGTTATCATCAAGATTATCAAGGGCGATATAGAGTCTGCCTCCATCCTTGAATGCCTGTACCTGAATATCAGGATTACTGCTGGTTATATCAACACGTTCGCCTTTTACATTCTTCCAGAGTTCGAAGAAATATTTTTTGTCATTAAGCCTCCATGTGGTATTCTTCAGATTCTGAGGATTGTCGGGAATAAACAGTGCCGCACTATATGAAGTATAATTGTTTGCAGCGGTGATATGCCACTCAGCCTTATCTGAGACAAAAGGTATTGAGATAAACAAATTGTCCTGACGTTCCATCAGATTAAACAGAAAATGATTAAACGACGAAACACTCCGCACACTGCTTATGTCATCATAGCTGTCGTCGGGCTTGCTGTTGTCAATACCTCCAAACTCGGAAATGGCAAGAGGCTTGACATGTCCGAACTTAATATAGGAATACGCCTCAACCATATCAAGAACTGCTTCGGAGTTACTTCCTGAACGTTTCGTATCGGTGCCGGTTACATTTATTCCATCATAAAGATGTACAGAGAATCCATCCATATATGCACCTGCACGATCGATGAACATTTTCATGCGGGTGTTCCAGTAATTGAAGTTCCCATCCTCCCAGGCGGGGTAGGCTGCGGCATAGCCTATCACCTTCATCTTTCCGTTAAGACGCGGATTATTGTGTATATGTTTACCTATTGAAGCATAAAAATCGACCATCAGTTCGCGCATAGCCTGTCCCTGAACGGTAAAACCGGCATCATTTGCATGAACGAACGGTTCATTGAGGGGTTCAAAAAACTCAGGTACCAGCTCGCTGTTGGAATAATACTCAGCCGACCATGCACCTGCAGCCTGAACGTCTATGCCGCCCTGTATGTGCTGTACATAGGGATGCTCTGTGGCAATATATCTTTTTACGGAAATATTTCCGCTGTATGGTTTCATCTGAGGATATTTGCCTACCTCATGCGTCTTGTTATACGCATACGAGTATGGTCCCCAGAACTTTCTTCCAAGACCGACCTGATAGTCGGCAAGAAACTTGCCTACATCCTTATCATCATCGGAGGTGGAATGAATATTGAAATATTTAGAACGGTCGAGTTCTGAAACACCGCTCAAAAAGCGACGGGTATTATAGTCGACAACCACCTCGTTCCTTTCCTGACAATAAATACCGGGAGGAACACCTAGGGTAAATGCCGATAACAGAAAAATATATTTATAGCTCATAATTTCTTTCCTTTTAGACACAGAAACTTGTCAGTCCTGATGTGGATACATTATTTTCTCACTTTCTTATCGTAGCGTTCAGTCTGAAGAATCATAGTAGCCACACGGCCTCCATTATCCGGGAATGTTACTGACACCGAATTTTTTCCTTTTCTGATTAACCGGTAGTCGAAAGGTATTTCTATCATACCGAAGAAATCGTCTCTGCCAGTCTGGTCATATCCTCTCCAATTGTCGGGCATGTCGACTTTCTTGCCATTAACCATTATTTCAGGTTTCTTCGACATCTCGTGCTTCCTGCCTATTGACATACGCAGAACAGCTCTTCCTGTACCCGGTTTCAGACCATCGAAATCAAACACAATTGGTTTTCCGGCTTCCACCGGCTGAAGATAAGTGTTGCTATAATATTTAGTACGAACTATTCTGTTTGAATACTTTTTACGGCTGATGTCGGCACACAATATTATTGTCTCATCTTTTATAATGTCAATACTTTGAGGCATAGAGTTCAGCGTCTTTTCATCATAAACTATACCTTTATCGAAAATCATCTTCAAAGAGCGCACTGAAACATTATCTACACCCTTCCAATTCAGTACGTTTTTCAAGTTTACCTTATGTGTATAGTCATCAAGATTGTCGATAGCTATGTAAAGCCTGTCATCGTCCTTAAAAGCTGCCACCTGTATGTCCGGATTGTCGGAAACAATATCTACACGTTCGCCTTTCACATCCTTCCATAACTTGAAGAAATATTTCTTGTCGTTCAGTTTCCATGCGGTATTCTTCAAGTCGTAAGGATTGTTGGCAACAAATAAAGCAGCTCCGTATGGTTCGAAATTATATTGTTTCGTTATATGCCATTCGGCCTTGTCAGAAACAAAGGGTATTGAGATGAGCATCTTGTCTTCGCGTTCAAGAAGATTGAACAGTATATGATTGAACGAAGCGACAGTTCGTACAGAGGCTATCGGATGATATCCTTTGGAAGTGTTGTCTATTCCTCCATATTCGGTTACGGCAAGAGGAAGAACTTTCCCCAAGCGGATGAACGAGTAGTTTTCCATAAGGTCGAGAATAGCTTCGGAATTACTTCCCGAACGGCGGGAACTCTTGCCTACTATGTTTATTCCATCGTAAAGATGTACCGACAAGCCATCCATGTACTCCCCGGCACGGTCAATGAACATCTTCATAGTATTATTCCAATGGTCGAAATCGCGCAACTCCATAGCCGGATATGCCGCGGCATATCCAATGATTTTCATTTTTTTCAGACTTGGCTCAGCGTGAATATGCTTTCCTGTCTGTGCATAAAAATCTGCCATGAGCATCCTCATTTCCTGACCATGCATATTGAAACATTTGTCGCGTGCATGGACAAAGGGTTCGTTAATGGGTTCGAAAAATTCAGGAACTGCCCCTTTCACATGCTTGGAATAGTATTCGGCAGCCCATGCACCCGCCTTCACTGGGTCTATGCCCCATTGTATGGTACGCGCGTTGGCATGTTCCGTAGCGACATATCGTTTTGTTTCCTTCAAATCAGTGTAGTTCAAAGGCTTTTCTGAAAAAGGATATTCGCCAACCTTTTTTGTCTTGCCATATGAATAAGAGAACGGTCCCCAGAAAGAGCGGCCGATTCCTACACCGTAATCTGCAAGAAATTTCCTGACATCTGGATCAGAATCTTTAGATGTGTGTATATTGAAATATTTACCTCTGTCAAGTGCCGATACATCATTCAGGTATCTCTGAGTGGCATAATCCACTGTGACAGTAGTGTTATAAGTCTTATTCTCGGAAGATGATAAAGGAAAAACCGAGAAAGACAAACACACAGACAAAGCTGTAAGAATTATGTTATTCATTGTATTATCAAAATTTAAAAGGCAGAGAACACTCCGATAGTTCAATTAAAGTATTCCCTGCCATTAAGATTATCACTTCTGTTTAAACACTAATATCAGAAATCGGCCGGTTTGAGTACATCGTTCAGCACCACTTCATATTCAACTTCTGTTCCGTCGTTTTCAGTAACAGTAAGATGGCCGTAACCGCCACTTGAGTTATTTTCTTTCTTACCTTCAAACATGAACATTCTCTTCTTCGTCACTTCCTGTTCTTCTTTATCGCCTGTTTCAGGATTGATAACTTCTTCCTTTTCAGTATAGACTTCATTGAAAGAGAATGAGAGATATTTTTCTGTATCCGAATTGATTTTCAGCCACTCGGGCAATTCCGAAGGAGCCTCAGACGACTCGGCAAAGAACTCGATCTTATTCATTCTCAAAGTCTGATAGTCATTCTTCCAGGCAATGAGGTCGAACAATTCGCGATAAACAGAAAACTTGGAAACCTCGCCTGTCTTTCCTGTTTCCACATTCTTGAGATAGGTAAGTTCATACACGGGAGTAGAATCAAGTTCTACCTCAGCCCATTTGTCATTATCACATGCTCCGAACAAAACCAAAGCACATAAGAATGTAATTGTCTTATAAATTTTATCTATTAGCTTCATTGTTACTATAATTTATTATGGTCTTACTTCAATATATCCGAAGAATATATCGTCAAAATAAATATTATCCTTAAAGGCATTAAAGCGCATACTGAGCAATATATTGTCCATTTCAGCCTTTGAAGTCACAGTGGTTGTGGCCGACATCCATTTGCTGTCGGAGCCATTCACAATGCCGCACCATGGTTTATTGCTCTGCCATGTCATATCTTCAGCTCCTTCTTTACCTGCCGGAACGAAATACGGACTCATACCCTTACCCTGTTTATACCCCGGTGTATAATATTTGTAGCTGAAAGTATATGTACCTTTACCACCAGTAAATGTCTTGGAGAGTAATGCCCTGCATCGGTCAAATGCTTCGACAAACATACATTTTGCACTGTTGTTTATTCCATCCTTCAGAGGATTGTCCACAACCTGTGAAGGAACTACAGGATGTGTTTTGGTATCGGCATCAATAACTTTCCAGTCGGCATATGTGTCAGGATTTTCAAAATCTTCATCCAGGAACGCACCAAAAGTAGTCGCTACGTTTGGAGCTGTAGCCTTTATCTCAAGGTTCTGATTTCCAACCAACGCTTCAGTTAAAGTTCCTGTAAGGGTCAGTTCATCTGTGTTATAGATTTTCTCAACCAAAGTAAGAATCAGTTCATATCTGCTTTGCTTGTTTACTTCTGCTGCTGTGATGTTTACGCTACCCCTGACAGCTGACGGTCTGTTATACGAGTTGGAGTAAGTAAGCTTTAGAGATGATGGATTTATCTCTTTATATCCAAACTCAGAATTATCCAAATCTATAGCAATGTGTGTTTGGTCAATCTGACGGATGTTATAAGTAATAGGATCATCACTAGGTACTACTGTAATAGCCAAAGGCACAACAAGAGTTTTTGGCGAAGCTTTTGGAGTGTACTTACCTTTACCCTCACTGGCAGAAGTTCTTTCTATTGTCATGGAAAGAAGCAATGGCTTATCGCTGAATTTCTTTGCAGTGAACTGGTATGGAGTGTCAAAACTGGTTAATTCGTCATTTACGCCAGTATCCGCACATTTGAAAGTCCATTTGTTAGGCAATCCGTATGAATCGTCCTTAATATAGACAGACTTACCATATTCAAGTTCGTATTTTTCGTATTCGGGAGCTTCCTCAGTTCCACCGACTATTCCGGTCTTTATTTCCTGTGTACACTCCGGATCACTGTATACCTTTACGGCCGGTACGAGGTTAGGATCATACACGCGGATATGGAAAGTTGTATCCATCACATATACATCACCCTCCTGCTTAGCATAACAATATTTTTTGATATATCCTCCGGTATTGTCGTCATACACCGAATATGGATATACAACCTGTCTGCGGAAAGTATTGCACAAACGTACCGTATGGTCACCAGGTTTAGTGAAATACACATGTATGGTTTTCAAATCGTTGGTATGAGGGATGGATTCATCAATCAGGTTTGTATAGTCTGTCTGTCCCCACTCCATCTTACCATTAAGGAACTTTGTACCATCATCCGACACAACCCACTGATGCGACAACATGCCTTGGGATAAGTCCATTATACTTATATAGTTATTAAGATTCAGCTGAATAGGTGAAACGTTTTCCTGATCTGTACTCACATGCCAGGTACATTCAGCCACGTTATTCAACGGTTCAAACTCATCATCCTTACAAGATGTCAGAACCGAGATTAATGAAAGAGCAATATATAAAAATCTATTTTTCATCGTATTTATTTATTAATATCAGGATTTGATGTAATTTCTATATTTGGAATAGGCCAGTATGCCACTTGCGGACCGTAGTTCAATGATGCTTGGAAATAATCCACAAAAGCGTTTCCTCTCTTTTCTGGCGGCAGCTCATAAAATCTGTACTGCTTTCCAAAGTTGAATGCTGATACCAAAGCATTAGGGTCATCAGGATTAGGCTTAAGATATTTGGTCTGAATCATACAGTACTTATATTCGTCGGATGCCAACTGTTCAAACCTTTCCTTAGTTATATTCCAGCGTCTCAAATCAATGACACGTATGGCATGTCCTTCCATACACAGTTCAAGAGGACGTTCCACATACATCAGATGATTCATTACATCACTTGCAGCATATTCCTTCTCATCGTATGTATATCTCTTGAATTCTCCCTGTTCCGATTTTCCGATAAGCACAACTCCAGCACGGTGACGTACCTTGTTGATGGCATTGATAGCTGACTGAACATTTCCATCGCTTGCACCGCCTTTAATCAGACATTCTGCATACATCAGATATATATCTGCCAAACGGATAAGACGATAGTTTATTCCTGAGGCCATAGCAGGCTTAAATTCAGTTTCACTCTTACGTGTATCCCAATTTGATAATTTTCTGAAATACGCTGAAGAGCCACGGTTGAATTTTGATACCTGTTGTGGGAGAGACTGATAATATATCAGACTTTCATCGCCGTTTATTGCAAGAGAGGCAGATGCACGCATGGAATAGCTTCTGAGGCGATATGCCTGACCGTCTTCCCATTTAAATTCCGGAACTATGTCATCGTAGCCGGTAATCTTATTGTATAAAACTTTATTATCTCCGACAGTTGAGACGAGTCGTTCGCGTACTCCAACATATTTTCCTGCTGTTGCATCCCACGTATAAACGTACGTTCTGTTATATACGACACCCTGACGGTCCACCTGCGAGCTGAAAGTTGTTCCCAACTGGTCGTATATAATATCCCTATGTTCAGGATCACCATAATTGTCGGACTGCGTTTTTATCCAGTTACGTTCATCAAGTCTGTCCACCGGCTCTGTTTCGAATGCTTCAACAAGCCAAAAAGCAGGAACAGTGTTAAGCCAGGCATCGCCCAAGCCATTTACATTCATTCCCCATATATTATATAAGGTAGACTCCGACCATGTACCGAATTCTGTATTATACTGTGTAGAATAGGAAACCTCGAGAATAGATTCCGAATTGAATTCATTGGCAGCAGTAAAATTATCGACTATGTCATCAACCAAAGCAAAACCTCCATTATCAATAATATCCTTAAAATATTCGGCAGCTTTATTATACTCTTTATCATAAAGGTAGCTTTTGCCTAATATTGCCTTTACAGCCCAAGAGGTGATACGTCCCAAATCGGTTTTCTCCCATTTGTCATTCAAGCCAAGGTCAAGAGCTTTCTGTAAATCTTCTCTGTAATATTTCTTGATTTCATCACTTGGTGTAACCTTTTTATAGTAATCTTCTTCTACCTCTGCAATTTCATTAATATAAGGAACATTACCATTATTGAATGAATTATTGAGATAAAAATAAAACAAGCCACGCAAAGAATATGCCTGTGCCTCAATCTGAGCAAGCTTGGTTATTTGAGGTTCATCTGTAACATTTGGACGGATTTTCTCTATACTGGCCAGAACCTGATTCGCACGGAACACACCAGTATACAGTGCAGACCATTTACCACGGACTGTTCCGTATGAATCATTAAAGGTTTGCTTATAGGCTTCGTTATCAAACTGCTTTCTGTCCTTATTACCTTCAACTGCTATATCACTTCTACGGTTCTCATCGAGCGGATGATAAATATTGGTATTTTTCAAAGCATTATATACAGCAGCCAGTCCTTTCTCGCAGTCGCCTATTGTTTTATAAAAATTCTGTGTTGTCAGCTGATGTATGTTTTCCTGCGTAAGGAAATCGTCGCATGAAACCAATGTCATGCCCGACATCAACAGACTGAATACTATTGTTTTATATCTGAAGTTCATATATTTATATTATTAAAAGTTAGAAATTAATCTGGAATCCGCCACGCATCTGGATACTTATAGGATATGTTCCATAGTCCAAACCACGACGTGACAATCCATTACTACCGACCTCAGGGTCGTATCCGTCGTATTTTGTCAGTGTAAGAAGATTATCGGCTGCAACGTATAAACGGAACTTGCCCAATCCAAGCTTTGATACCCAACTCTTGGGGAATGAATATCCTAACATAATATTTTTAAGTCTGACAAATGAACCGTCCTCAATCCACATATCAGTATGAGCACGATAGTTGTTATGACCCTCTGTACGATAAGAAGGAATGGTAGAGGTATAGTTGGTAGGGGTCCACATGTATATCAGTTCCTTATTGGTTCTTCTTTGATATGTATATATCTTCGTACCGTTTATTATTTCATTTCCAACTGAAGCATACCAGTTCATAGAGAAATCGAAGCCTCTATAGTCGGCCGAGAAGTTCAAACCAAGTTCATAATCCGGCATACCACTACCGGCATAAACACGGTCGTCATCATTAAGAACACCATCATTATTGGTATCGATATACATAAGGTCACCCATACGGGCACTTGACTGTAATTTCTGATATTCTGCAAGCTTCTGTTCAGTATTGATTACCCCTGCGGTTGGCATAACAAAGAAAGCACCGGCTTCATATCCTTTCTTGATTGCAGTTACATAATCACTTCCTGATGAAACAGGTTTACCGTCGGGGAAGAAATATAACTCATTTTTTCCTGCCATAGACACAATCTCATTCACGTTTTTGGTAAATGTACCAGTCAAGCTGTAATTAACACCACGTATTTTGTTGCGGTGAGTAAGTGAAAACTCAACACCACGGTTTTCCATATCTCCGGCATTCAATGTAACAGTTGAACTCTGGCCCCCTCCATTTGACGGTGGCACGACCATCGGGAAAAGCATATTCTTCTTGTTACTCTTGTACAAATCAAGACCTAAGATAAGCTTGTTATTATATAAAGCCATGTCGATACCGGCATTAAGCTGCTGGGTTGTTTCCCATTTCACATTCGGATTGGCAAATCCCAATTGGGTAAAACCATTTGCAAGAATTTCGGAAGTTCCGGTACCAAAAGTATAGTCGTAGTTTTTGTATATAGCTGGTGCGTATGAATAATCAGGGAAGTTCTGATTACCGGTAGTACCATAGCTGAATCTTAATTTTAACGAATTTACTAGCCACCTGAATCTGTCGAAGAATGATTCCTCAGAAATATTCCATCCTACAGACAATGACGGGAACAATCCCCAACGATTTTCTTCGGAGAACTTAGATGAACCGTCGCGCCTGATACTGGCACTTGCCATGTATTTGTCTGCATAGCTATATTGTAGACGACCCAACATACCAACCATTGTACTGATACGGTCCTGTCCCCACTGGCCACTGCCTGTACCCACAGTCATATCGGATGTTCCCGCATTTAGGTTCGGAATCTCGTTAGTAACCAAATCCATTATACTGGCATAGAACATCTCGTATGTATATTTCTCCATACTGAAAACTCCGGTAAATTTAATATCATGCTTTTTTATCTTCTTATTATAATTTACCATTGTTTCCCAAGTGAGACTGGTATTCTTTGAATGAGTATCTTTTAATTGCGAACGGTAATTAGAGCTGGTTACCTTTTCGCCTTTCTGATTATATACCTCAAACTCAGGTCGAATTGAGACAGCTTTCTGATTGTTATATCCAAAGCCCAAACGTGTGGAAACATTCAGTCCGGGAATTACATTATAAGCAAGATAAAAATTACCGTTAAATGATTCTGTGTCCTTATGATTTTCCTCTTTCAATCTTCCCAATGTATAACTTACGCCCTGTAAATCTGCAGGATCGCCAGCTGCATTTACTATACTTGCCTGTGGATAAATCTGAGAACGAGTAGGCGAGTAGTCATAACATTCGTTCAATAACCCCCAAGCCGGAGATAACTGGTTTTCTATCTTCATAGCGATGTTAGTGTTGATAGTCCATTTTCCGCGCTGAAAATGTGTATTCGAACGAATATTATATCTTTTGTAATCGGAATTTATCAACACACCTTTCTGGTCGAAATAGTTCGCGGTAAGGTTATATGTCAAATCTTTCTTGCCGCCATTCGCAGTAACAGAATAATTCTGTATTGGCGCGTTATTATTGACTACATATTCATATAAACTAGAGTTGTTGAAGAAATTCACAGGATATGTTTTCAGATTAGACCAGGCCAGGTCGTCTGTATTCTGGTTTCCTTCCATCATTCTGTTAGACATCACTTTTACAAATATACTCTCGTTGGCATCAAGCAAATGAATATTCGAAGTAATGTGCTGTACACCATAATATCCGTCGACAGCTATCTTCATTTCTCCTTCCTTACCCTTCTTTGTGGTAATAAGGATAACACCGGAAGCACCGCGAGTACCATAAATGGCAGCCGAAGCAGCATCCTTAAGAATATCTATACTTGCTATTTCGCTACTACTCAATCCCGGGTCGCCCTCGAACGGGACACCATCGACAACATATAAAGGAGAACTGTCGCCTGAGATAGAACTTAAACCACGAATCTGGATGTTGGATTTGGCTCCAGGCTCACCAGAACTTGCCTGAACGTTAACTCCGGCAACCATACCCTGAAGAGCTGTACCCAAGTCGGAAGTACTGATCTTAGTAATCTCATCTGAGTTTACACGTGCCACTGCACCCGTCACCTCTTTTTTACGCATTGAGCCATAACCTACAACAACCACTTCATCCAACACTTTTGTGTCTTCCTGAAGCTTGATATTATAAATCTGACCATTCTTGATTGCAGCTTTTACAGTTTTATACCCAACAAAACTGAACACTAAGTTACCTTTAGTCGGTACCCCTTGAAGAACGAAATTACCATCCATATCAGTAATAGTTCCAAGAGAAGTACCTTCAACTTGAACAGCTGCGCCTATAACTTCAAGGTTATTGGCAGCATCAATCACCTTTCCTTTAACTGTTATCTTCTGTGAATACATAGACAATGTATAGAAGATAAGCATCACGAACAACATGTACCTGCCATGGTACCATTTTTTCTGATTTCTCATTTGTAAAAATTTTAATTTAGCAATAGGTTATGAAATTCCTTTTATAACTGACGCTAAATTATTTATTTATAATGGTACAAAAGGGGAGAATTATATATTTAAAAAGGGGGTAAAATTTTACCCCCACTTATATTAAGAATCCAAATCGGTCTGTATACTCTGTTCTTTGTACTGTTGCGGCAATACACCGAATTCTTTCTTGAAACATTCTCTGAAATACTTCAAATCATTGAACCCTACATCGTATGTCACCTCTGATACAGAATACCGTCCTGTCTTCAACAGTTCTGCCGCTCTCTTCATTCTTATTGAACGTACAAAAGCATTGGCTGTTACTCCCATAAGTGCTTTCAGCTTCTTGTTCAGAACCAAGGCCGTCACGCCAAGACCTTTACATATATCCTCTATCTGGAACGAAGAGTCTGTAATGTTGTCCTCTATTATCTTTACAAGTTTCTCAAGGAACTTATCGTCGGTAGATGTAGTGCTTACCTCGGAAATCTTTATTGCCGGAACTTTCTTGTGTTGAAGAATCCGCTTCCTGTTGGTTATAATGGAATTAAGCAGCTCTTTCATTATCTTGTTGTCGAAAGGTTTAGGGCAATAAGCATCTGCATGGAATTTATATCCGATGAAATAATCCTGCAATGTAGTCTTGGCTGAAAGCAATACTACAGGAATATGAGATGTCCTTACATCCTGCTTGATTCTCTCACACAGTTCCAGACCATTCATGCCCGGCATCATTATATCGGATAAAACAAGATCCGGTTGCAAATCTGGAATCATGTTCCATGCCATCTCCCCATCATGGGCTATCATTATCTTATACTTATCCGACAACAGTAATGACAACATATTACATATATCCTTATTGTCATCAACAATCAATATAGCCGGAGATTCTCCGTCCACTTCTATGTCTATCATCTCTTCATGCTCGCACGATTCACTTCTTAACACATCAGCAAACTTTTCATCCTCCCCACTGTTGGCAGAGATATTCTCCGTAACCATGTCCCCCTCAGTTATCATAGGAATTACAACATGGAAAACAGTGCCTTTACCTTCCTCTGATACAAACGTAATATTTCCATTATGTATCTCTACAAGCCGCTTGGTCAGAAACAGACCTATACCGGTACCTCCTTCAGCAGAGTTTTTATTCTGACTGTAGAAACGCTCGAAGAGGTGTGTTTTCAGGTTGTCGGATATTCCGTTTCCCGAGTCTGCCACAGAGATGTTTATTTTGTTATCCTGTTCATTGACAGTAAACGATACAAATCCTCCGGCAGGAGTATGCTTAATGGCATTCGATACGAGATTATAGATTATCTGTTCCATAAGATGAGGGTCGAACAGAAAGCTTATATCACTGCGTGAGACAGAATATTCCAGCCCTACACCTTTCTGTTTTGCCCAATACGTGAACTGCTGAAATACTTCTTTTGAGAAAGACGAGAAGTTGCCATATTTGAGATTCAGACTAAGCATTCCTTTCTCGCTCTTTGAGAAGTTCATCAGCTGGTTGACAAGACTTAACAGGAACTTACTGTTATGCTCCATTGTCTGCAGCATGCCGGCAAGATACTTGTCGGACGAATACTTGCCCGATTCAATAATCATACTAAGTGGAGAATGAATAAGTGTGAGTGGTGTCCTCAATTCATGCGATATGTTGGTAAAAAATGTAGTCTCCTTTTCAAGAAGTTCTTCAGTCTTGCGTTTTTCCATGTTTGCTATATATAGAGCATTTCTGCGCTGCACCCGTGAGGTATAATACACCTTGAACCGGTATAAAGACAAGACAAGCAATATAAAATAGAGTGTATAGGCATACCATGTACGCCAGAAAGGAGGGTTAATAATGACAGGTATGGAAAGTTCATTCAAACTGTAGACTCCATCGCTATTCCTGACCCTCAGTCTGAACATATATTCGCCTGAAGGAAGCTTTGTGTAGAAAGCCTCACGATGAAAAGCGGAGGTGGAAATCCATGAATCATCTACGCCTTCGAGCATATATTCGTAACCAACCTTATAAGGACTTCTGTAATCCAGGGAGCTGAACTGGAATGAGAAAGTGTTTAAATTATAAGGCAATTCAATGTGCTCTGTAAAACTTACACTTTTGTCGAAATAAGCTGAATATGTGGAATCTGCCTCAACGCTGTGATTGAAGATTTTAAAATCAACGAGTGTAGGACTACCGTTGAAATCTATCACATCAAAGTCGTCAGGTCTGAAGACGTTAATTCCGTTTACGCCACCGAATATCATTGTTCCATTCGTCATTACTCCAGCAGAAAGTTCCATAAATTCATAATCCTGAAGACCATCGAAAATATCATAAGATCTTATTCTCTGTGTGTTGATATTCAACGAATTAATTCCTTTATTGGTAGAAATCCATAATGTTCCATCCGTGCCATTAACAATTGATTTTATTGTATTGCTGCTCAACCCGTCTGCAGAGCTAAAATTTTCAACGCAGGCATTATGGTTTTCATCCAAATCCACGATTTTCCTTAACCCGCGTCCAAGTGTTCCATACCAGATATTATGATTCAAGTCTTCACATACAGGCATTATATAGTCGAGTTCATCAAGTCCCTTGACTGAGTTCAAAACAGGATTATCTATATACAAATCTGCAGATTCCAATACTTTAAGACCGAAGCTGGAAGCTACCCATATATTACCCTTATGATCTTTAACGATGTTTCTTACTATCTTAAGTTCTTTATTGTCAGATGTTTTGATTTCCTTCATCACACCTGTGGACAAATCATATCTAAAAAGACCTTTATTATATGTGCCAATCCACAAATATTTTCCATCGGCAAGCATTGCGCGCACATTTCTCAAGCCTGAGATCTTTTTATAATCATTATCAGAAGTGAAACTGTAAATACCATCGTACATCAGAGACACATACATGCAGTCGGTGTAGTTTGAGTATGCTGTTGAGTATACTATCCTGTTTGCCGTGAAAGGAATAAGTCTGGCATTACCGGTAATGGAATTAAAATGATATAGCCCTGAGCCTTCTGTACCTAAATATATATCGGATTTGGCAAATGTATAAACGGACGATATATGGTCATTTCCTATTCCTCTGAATAAATCTATAGGTTTATTATTTTCGCGTATACTCATAAAGCCACTCTTGAAAAATCCTATCCAAAGAATATCGTTTTTATCAAGAACTACAGTTTGCGGATAGCTGTAAGAATATGTAGCAATAACCTGTGGTTTTGACTCGATGGCATGCAATACATCAAAAGTCAACACATTCACAGTGCTTGTAGTGGCATAAAATAATCTTTTGTTTTTATATACCATTTTTCGTATATCGCAGTTTTCCAACAGGGTACTTACCTTGCAGGTATGCTTGTCGTATAAACATAATTGATGATTTTCCAGATTTGAGTACAATATTTGAGAAGATGAGATGACTATGGCTGAAGCTATAGGGCATCCCAATAGTTTGTTAAGCAGTAATTCATCTCCATCGACGTTACATTCGTACAGGCCGTCTTCGGAGGAGAGCATTATCGTATTATCTATTTCTATGATGTCGGAAATGTATGGTAATTTTAATGTTGATCTTAAGACAGTATTTATTTTGCCATTTTGAAAATCATAATTTACAAGGTATATACTCTCATCAGAGGAATGAAACCAGACTCTGTCTTTAGAGTCGACAAGAATCTTATCGCAAGTGAAATTTTTATCAATACCGCTGTGACCAAGATTTAATGAAACGAATTCGTTCTTTACAGAATTGAACAGGAACACTCCTCTATCGGCTGTACCTATCCACAGATTTCCATGTGAATCTTCGTCAATACATACTATCAGATTACTGTTAAAACCGTTTGACTGATATCCGTAAACCTTAAATTCATATCCGTCAAACCTGTTCAGTCCGTCGTTCGTGGCCAACCATATAAAGCCTTTAGAGTCTTGATAAATACATTGCACATCATTTTGGGAAAGTCCATCAAGAGTAGTGTACTTTCTTGTGACAAACTCATTGGATGCAAAGGATTTGCAAACTATAATCAGAACTGATATTAAACTTAAGATTAATCTAAACATATAACTATGTATTCTTTATATTTCATCAAGATTACAAAGTTATTGATTTTATCTAAAACATCAAGTATTTACAGTAGTTAATAGATAATTATAGATATTTTCCACTTTAGAATGCGTATCAAAATCAATCAAGAAAAAAATAAATCTTTAACTTCATTTCATAGTATAAAACAAAAAAGCATCGTACCATTACACTCAATAATAGATACGATGCCCGAAAGAAATTACAGTAACAGACTGTATTGGGATTGTTCTTAAAAAGACTTATCTGTATGACTTTATATATATGTCGAGTATTTCGGTATCCGACAGTTCATGAGGGTCCAGACTGAACAATGCACCCATGGCAGTTCGCGCATTATCAATCATCTTAGGGAAATCTTCCTTTACTATTCCCCAGTCGCTAAGCTTCAAATCGCGGACATTGCATTCCTTCTGCATTCTCACCAAAGCATCTATAAAATGTTCGGGATTAAGGTTCTTGCGTCCGGTCATAACATCTGCCATGCGCATATATCTCTTTGTCCTGTCATAAATAAAAGTAGAGAAATAGGCCTCGCTTATAGCTATCAGGCCAGCACCATGAGGAAGAGCGGGATAGTATGCGCTGAGAGCGTGCTCGAGAGAATGTTCGGAAGTACAACTGGATGTGGATTCAACCATTCCCGCCAGCGTACTTGCCCAAGCCACCTTTGCCCTCGCTTTCAGGTTATTTCCATCCTTCACCGCAACAGGTAAATATTTATACAGCAGTCTGATGGCCTCAAGAGCGAAAATATCACTTATTGGGGTTGCACAATTGGCAATATAGCCTTCGGCTGCATGAAAGAATGCGTCGAATCCCTGATAGGCAGTCAGATGTGGCGGAACTGAAACCATCAGTTCCGGGTCGATTATCGACAGACATGGGAAAGTTAAAGTGGAGCCGATACCTATCTTTTCGTTTGTTTCCAGATTGGTTATGACAGTCCATGGGTCAGCCTCGGTTCCGGTTCCGGCTGTTGTAGGAATGGCTATGATGGGCAATGCTTTGCTGTAAGGAAGCCCCTTGCCGATACCTCCTTCAACATATTCCCAATAATCGCCATCATTACATGCCATGATTGCAATGGATTTGGCTGTATCTATCGAACTTCCGCCTCCCAAACCTATAATCATATCGCAATTTTCCTCACGACAGATTGCCGCACCTTCCATTACATGGTCTTTTATTGGGTTAGGCAATATCTTGTCGTACACCACGGCATCAACATTATTTTCTTTCAGCAGACCAATCACCTTATCCAGATAACCATATTTACGCATTGATGTTCCGGATGAAATGACTATCAAAGCCTTTTTGCCGGGCAATGTCTCTGTTGAAAGACGTTTAAGTTCGCCACATCCGAAGAGAATCTTCGTCGGAATATTATAACCAAAAACAAAATTATTGTCCATAAATATTATCAGTCAGTCAACTTACTATCTTAAAGCCTTATCAATCACTTTCTTGAGTTCAGGATAAGCCTCATCTGTATCGCCCACCTGTTTTCTCAACTCACGCAGTTTCTTTTTCATGTCCTTAAGAACTTTGGCGTATTTAGGATTATCAGCCAGGTTTACCATTTCGTAAGGGTCGTTCTTCACATCGTAGAGTTCGAAAGAAACCAGAGTAGGAACAATCTTGTGGCTGTTCTTCAACCATGACATTGATTTCTGTCCGTAACGTTTGTCGTCGTAATGACGGCCATAGAAAAGTATCAGCTTATAGTTTTCCGTGCGGATACCTATGTGTGCCGGAACGTCGTGATGAATCATGTGCATCCAGTATCTGTAGTAAACAGCATCCTTCCAGTTTTCTGGCTTTTTGCCTTCGAACACAGAGGCAAAGCTCTTTCCATCCATGTATGAAGGTTCTTTGCCACCGACCATCTCTATAAGAGTTGGAGCAAAATCAATGTTGTTAATCATCAGGTCCGACTTGGCTCCCTTGTAAGGACATCTCGGGTCGCGGACTATGAAAGGCATTCTCTGAGATTCTTCATACATCCATCTCTTGTCCTGCAGGTCGTGTTCGCCAAGCATCATACCCTGGTCGCCTGTATATACGATAATGGTATTTTCCCAGAGTCCTTCCTTCTTGAGATAGTCGAAAAGACGTTTCAGGTTGTCATCCACACCCTTTACGCAACGCAGATACGATTTCAGGTAATGCTGGTAGGCAAGGTATGTATTCTCCATTTCATCACCTGTATTGCACTTATATTCCATTACATAATTGCGGATTTCATGACGGCTTGAGACAGAAGTTCCGATGAAGTGACGAAGTGAATCGTTCTTGCCTCTTGTGCCTTCGGAGCCCCATTTGTCTGTATCGAACAATGACAATGGAACAGGCACTTCCACATCGTCAAGATAATATTCATAGCGCGGTGCGTACTCGAACATATCGTGCGGTGCCTTGTAATGATGCATCATGAAGAAAGGTTTGGACTTGTCGCGTCTGTTCTTCAACCAGTCAATAGCAAGGTTGGTCACGATATCCGAGGAGTAACCCATTTTCTTTATCTGGTTATTAGGCCATTTCTTGTCAGTTACGTCACTTGTAAGGAAAGTAGGGTCGAAGTATTCGCCCTGTCCGCCATGACCGTTGAATACAGAATAATAGTCGAAGTGCGACGGTTCGCATCCCAAATGCCATTTACCGATCATGGCAGTCTGATATCCCATATTATGGAACTCATCAACCAGATATTCCTGGTCCGGCTGAAGCACTTCATCCAAAGTGAGCACCTTGTTACGATGGGAATACTGTCCGGTCATGATACATGCACGGCTTGGGGTACTGATGGAGTTTGTACAGAAACAGTTCTCGAAGAGCATACCGTCCCTTGCCAGTTCATCAATTGTAGGAGTAGGGTTCAGTACTGCAAGACGACTTCCGTATGCGCCGATAGCCTGCGAAGTATGGTCGTCCGACATGATGTAGATGACATTCATCTGTTTCTGCTGTGCTGCGACACCAACACATACAGACAGGAATGGCATAACAGCCATTCCCTTCATTATATTATTTTTTAAATTCGTTTTCATAAGTCAGATTATCATTGAAATAGAACTTGCAAGACATATCATCGAATGATTTTACGTCCTTATTCTGCATTTTAACCCATTGTTCTGATTTAGCCTTGACAGCTACCTGAGTTGAAACCTCATTACCGTCGACTACACTTTTAAGAGTGACATTTGCATCCTCTGCATTATGGTTTGCCACACGTACAGTGATAAGGCATCCGTTATCAACCTTATCGTATAGCGGTTTGGAAACCACCACCCCTTTAAGCTTAATCTTGAACACATGTGCATATTCAGTAGGTTTGTTCTTAGGGAAGTTTACTACAAGACCCTCGTCAGTCATCTTATAGTCAATCTTCTCTGAGCTTCCAAGCATTTCAACCGACTCAATTTCTACGTTCCGGCAATACTTAGTAGCCAATGACTTGATAGTAACACTACCATCTGTCCAAGCCAGAGACACGGCATAGAGGTTATTGTCGCATGTAGTAAAGCGAATGTCGTCCGCTGTATATTCAGTTTTTGTATTGTCTGTCATATAACCTGCGGTGCCTGCGTTATGTCCTTCGGAAGCAATCACCCATGGTCGTGAGCCATAAATAGCCTCACCGTTAGTCTTCAACCATTTACCTATCTCGGCAAGTACGTTCTTCTGTTCGTCTGTAATAGTACCGTCGGCCTTAGGACCTATATTCAGCAATAAGTTACCGTTCTTGCTGACAATATCAACAAAGTCGTCGATGATATGGTCAGGACTCTTGTTTTCCTCGCCCACACAATAGCTCCACGATTTCTTGCCTACAGAAGTATCAGTCTGCCATGGATATTCACGGATTCTGTCGCTCTTACCTCTTTCTATATCGAACACCTGGATATTGTCGCCATATCCGAATTTAGTGTTAACCACAACTTCTTTATTCCAATCAAGAGCCGAATTGTAATAATAAGCCATGAATTTATAGAAAGTAGGCTGGAACGGATATTTTCCCACAGTCCAGTCGAACCATATCAATTCAGGCTGATATTTGTCGATAAGCTCGTATGTATGCATAAGGAACTGACGGCGTGAACGTTCGTTCGAGCCTTCATACTTACCACAATAAGGTGTCATACCCTGACCTTCGGGCTCATGCAGTCTTTCGCCATACAGAGTGATTGTAGTGTCCTGAACATCAGAAGGAGTTTCCATTCCATATTCATAGAACCATGCATTCTCGCATCTGTGAGAAGAAAGTCCGAAACGCAGACCGGCTTTCTTGGTAGCTTCCTTCAATTCGCCGATTATATCCCTTTTCGGTCCCATATCCACAGCATTCCACTTATTGAAAGTACTGCTGTACATGGCAAATCCGTCGTGATGCTCGGCCACCGGAACAATGTATTGTGCTCCAGATGATTTTACCACTGCCAGCCACTCGTCGGCATTGAAATTTTCGGCTTTGAACATAGGGATGAAATCCTTATATCCGAATTTGGTCAAAGGACCGTAAGTCTGTACGTGATACTTATTAATAGGATGACCTTCCTTGTACATCCAGCGGGAATACCATTCACTGCCGTATGCAGGAACGGAATAAACTCCCCAGTGGATAAAGATACCGAACTTGGCATCCTTAAACCATTCAGGAATAGTGTAATTTTGAGCAATCGATGCCGAATCGGCCTTGAACACATCAGTACCTTTTAAAGATACAGTAGAATCTACATTAGGAGCGTATGTAGAATTGCACGACGCCAACAGGCTTAATGCCGCAACTCCTAAAACCGTTTTCATGGATTTCTTATTCATAATAATCTTATTACATTAAATAATGACATTAATTTTTTCTGTAAGCAAAGATACACTTGAGTTCCATTTACAATAAATAATTTAATTACTATAGTAAGGGGTAAAATATTTACCACCTATTATTGAACAAATTTACCCCCTCTCATATATGATAATAAACTGCCAATATCGAATTACAAGTAAATATATATTTCAACAAAAAAGGTTTAGCCTATTATTACACAACAATTTCACCCTAAGAATAAAATATATATAGAGTAAATTTGCCAATATAACAAACTGTAAAAACAAATTTATGAAAAACTATTTGATTTACTTACTCGCAGCAGTATCGTGTACAACTGTAGCAGACCTAAATGCTCAAGTCAGTACAAAAACAGGTAATGAAACCACAGAACTTACAATTCCGAAAAAGTTCTACAAGGACAGCATTGATTTCAGCAATGCTCCGAAAAGACTTAACAACAAGTACCCTCTTTCCGACCAGAAGAACGAAGGCGGATGGGTTCTAAACAAAAAGGCCTCTGACGAGTTCAAAGGAAAGAAGCTGAATGAGGAAAGATGGTTCCCGAACAACCCTAAATGGAAAGGAAGACAACCTACTTTCTTTGCAAAGGAGAATACTACATTTGAAGACGGCTGTTGCGTGATGAGAACTTACAAGCCGGAAGCAGGATCACTGCCCGAAGGATATACTCACACTGCCGGTTTCCTGGTAAGCAAAGAACTTTTCCTTTACGGATATTTCGAAGCAAGACTGAGACCAAACGACTCGCCATGGGTTTTCGGTTTCTGGATGTCGAACAATGAAAGAAACTGGTGGACTGAAATAGACATTTGCGAGAACTGCCCCGGCAATCCTGCCAACAGACATGACCTGAACTCGAACGTGCATGTATTTAAAGCTCCAGCAGATAAGGGTGATATAAAGAAACATATCAACTTCCCTGCCAAATACTATATACCATTCGAATTGCAGAAAGACTTTCACGTATGGGGACTTGACTGGAGCAAGGAATATATCCGACTATATATAGACGGAGTACTGTACAGAGAAATAGAGAACAAGTACTGGCACCAGCCATTACGCATCAATCTTAACAACGAATCGAACAAATGGTTCGGAGCCTTGCCGGACGACAACAATATGGATTCTGAATATCTGATAGATTATGTAAGGGTGTGGTACAAGAAATAAGAAATAACATAATCTGAAATTATAAAAGGCAGTCTTCATTATCAGTATGCTGATGATAAAGTCTGCCTTTTTAACAAGAAGATAAAGATTTTAATCTGCCCTATCACTCATTTACTTCATCCGGATACTCTGTAAGCGAGTTTCCCGAATTGCTTATTTCAATAGAGCCGATAGGAAGATAATTGAACTTCTTGCTCCATGCAGAGATACCATAATCTCTTCTAAGAATAGGCATCATGACCTCCTCGGCACGTCCTGAGCGGACGAGGTCAAACCATCTGTCACCCTCGCATGCCAGTTCACAACGACGCTCATACCATAGAACATCAATTACGCTTTTAAATCTGTCAGGATACATCTGCATTAGCTTGTCAACATCAATATAACTTCCGTCGTCTGCATGAACATGCTTCTTTCTGAGTTCATTTATGTAATACTTCGCTTTTGCTTCATCAGGATTAGTACCTCTGAGATATGCTTCGGCAAGCATCAGATACACTTCACCATATCTGATGACCCTTACGTTTCCAGGCTTGTTTAGATTGGGGTTTCCTATCATATCGTAATTTTTGAAAGGAGGATATTTCTTCTGGGCATATCCCTGGAAATCAGGCCCGTAAGAGCCTGTCTCCCAAACAACTTTTTTTGATTCATCCTGAATATTGGCATTAGGTTTGGTTACAAGTTCATCGTAAGTAAATATCGCCGCATCACGACGCACATGGTCATCCGGAAGGAAATAATCATACAATTCCTTAGTAGGCAGACAAAAGCCATATCCATTATCATAATCAGGACTATTTTTCAACTGTCTCGGTCCGCAGAAAGTCACCCACATAGCACCTTCGCCTGCATCAATATTACCCCAGTTTGTATTACCAGATTTGGTAGAGGTCTGTATTTCAAATATAGATTCCTCGTTATTCTCCTGATGAGCCGCAAACAATTTAGAATAATCATCCGTCAGAGTATAATTACCACTTGAAATTACATCCTCCAATAAAGGTTTCGCTTTGTCAAAAATCTTAGCATCATCGTTGCTCCAGTCAGCCCAATAAAGATAGACCTTGGCCAACAGGGCTTGAGCCGCAGTCTTGGTAATACGTCCTTTCATTGTGTCCGGGAAATTATCCTTTAGAGAAGGGATAGCTTCAAGAAGATCTTTCTCTATTGCTTTATTTACATTTTCGCGAGTATCTCTCGTAAACTTGAATCCTTCAGGATAAAGAGTCTCAAGACTGATAAAGCATGGACCATAATATCTCAACAATTCAAAATGATACCAAGCACGTAAGAACTTAGCTTCAGCTTTATAAACTTTAGCTTCCGGACTGTCATACTCTGAATTTATTACAAGATTACATCTATATATACCACGGTAACGAGTTTTCCACAAATTATCGGAAATAGAATTGACACTCGTATTTGAATAATCCTCTATAGCCTGCATGTAAGGCTGATCCTGATCAGAGCCACCACCAGTACGAGCATTATCCGAACGGATTTCACCCATAGGTACAATGGAAGCAAGTGCATTACCCGAAGCACCACCTATGTGAGCTAACGGATCATAACAAGCAGTAAGCGCTTTGAACATCTGTTCATCGGTCCTATAAAAAGAACTTTCTGTTTCGGACATTATAGGAGCTGTATCCAGGAAACTGTCGCTGCAAGATGATGATGCAATAGCAGCAAACATGAGGACAAGAATATTATTATGTATTTTCGACTTCATAATTTTCAATTTTAGAAATTAAGACTTAAACCAAATCTGAATGTACGGGCCTGAGGGTAAGTACCATAGTCAATACCTGTGCTAAGAATATTGCCACCTGCCATATTTCCTACTTCAGGATCCATAAACGGATAGCTGGTGAAAGTGGCAAGATTATCAATTGCTGCATAAATTCTTGCTTTATTCAGCATCAACTTGTTTATTAATTTAGTTGGGAATGAATAGCCTACCTCAAGTGAAGAAATCTTTAAATGCGAACCATCATAAAGATAAAAATCGGATGGTTTGCCAAAGTTTCCATTAGGATCTTTGGATGAAAGACGAGGCACTCCATTATCATCACCTTCTTTCCGCCATCTGTCAAGATAGAATGATGGAAGGTTGCTGCGTCCGTATGCTTCCTGTCGGTAAATATCAGAGAAGACTTTATATCCAGCTTTTCCTGTTAAGAAGATTGTCATATCAATACCTCTCCAGTCGGCACCTAAATTCAAACCGAATGTCCATTTTGGCCAAGGATTGCCACAATCGGTTCTATCTTCATCTGTAATCTGCCCATCGTTATTTGTATCTTGCCATATAAAGTCACCCGGAACGGCATCAGGTTGTATCACTTTACCGTCTTTTGATTTATAGTTCTGTATCTGCTCTTCATTTTGGAATATTCCTAAGTTCTTATAAAGGCGGAAATAACCCATAGCATGACCTTCCTCCATACGCGTTACATTAACAGATGTTCTCCAGCTACCACCATCAGTATATCCATTTGCATTTCCTATCTTTACAACCTCATTTTTAAGATATGAGGCATTTGCGGAAATAGAGAAGTTGATTTCGTTCCAATTTTTATTAAATGTCATCTGCATTTCCACACCCTGGTTTGTTATATTACCAAGGTTTCTAAAAGCTGCATTATTACCTCTAATGGCTTCAACTGTTGGCTGGAACAACAAATCCTTAGTACTTTTTTTAAACCAGTCGAAACTTGCTCTAATCATACCATTATAGAATGTCATATCGGCACCAACATTAAATTGTTCAGAAGTTTCCCATTTCACGTCTGGATTAACAAGGTTATTAGGAGCAGATCCCACAGTGATGGCATTACCAAACGTGTAATTATAATTATTGCCAATAATAGAAGTATAGGAGAATGGAGAAATTCGCTCATTTCCGTTCTGTCCCCAAGAGAATCTAAGTTTGAAGACATCAAAGTTCTTAATTTTCCAGAATTTCTCATTTGAAACATTCCAACCTAATGAAACGCCCGGGAAAGTAGCATATCTGTTATTGGGACCGAAATTTGAAGACCCATCGCGTCTGACCACAACTTCCGCCATATATTTTTCAGCATAATTATAGCTTAGACGAGCAAAATATGAGAACATACTATGTCTAGGATTAGCACCGCCACTATTAGCTGATGTCATAACATCACCAGCATTAAGATACCAGTAATTCTCATTGGTCATTGCTTCATTTGGATATTTATTTCGTGTTCCGGTCATAAACTCATAAACATCTCTTGATGCAGAAGTACCTAACAGGACAGATGTAGAATGTTCACCAAAAGATTTTTTATATCGCAATGTATTCTCCCACTGCCAACTACTATTAGCATTTGTACTTTGTTCTACCCTAGAATTATCTTCTTTACATTCTGCAGAATGAAAAAACTTTGGTGCAAACATTCTTCCACGGAAATTCCGATGATTAATACCAAAATCTGTGCGGAAAACAAGGTCTTTAATAAAAGTGATCTCAGCATAAACATTACCAAAAAATTGCTGGGTAATATTTTTATTCTTAGGTGCCTCATCCATAAATGCAATAGGGTTCCACATACGGCTATAAGGTACAGGAGAGACTCCATATCCGAAAGTATCGTTGCTATTCTCATCATAAACCGGAGTAGTAGGATCAATATTATAGGCGTATGATATCGGATTATAACCATTGATACCGGTTGCCACTCCACTATTCTCTATATATGCATAGTTGACGTTTGCACCTACACTTAAGAAATCATTTATAGAATAGGAACTGTTCAGCCTTGTGCTGAATCGTTTGTAAAATGACGCATCTTCACCGATAATACCATTCTGGTCTAGATAATTCAATGAAAGCAAGCTTGAACCCTTATCACTGCCAAAGTTAGCAGTAATGTTATGCTCAGTAACAGGAGCTGTATTCAATATTTCATTAAACCAGTCTGTATTATAACCTGTTGGAGCAGTAGGTACACCACCGGCAAGCGGCATATCATCATTGTCGGCAAACTCTTTCATCAGCATAATGTACTGTTCATCATTCAGCATGGTTGGTTTCTTTGCTACTGTAGAGAAACCATAGTAACCATCATAAGCAAGCGATGTCTTTCCTTTCTTTCCTTTCTTTGTGGTTATAAGGACTACACCATTAGCGGCTCTGGCACCATAAATAGCAGCTGAAGTTGCATCCTTCAAGACTTCCATGCTTTCAATGTCGTTGGGATTTACACTGTTCATGTCGTCCATAGGCAGTCCGTCAATTACAAAAAGAGGATTAGAGTTTCCATTTGTACCGACACCACGAATTACCAGCTTGGGCGCTGATCCCGGCTGACCTGAATTTGTCACAACGTTCACACCACTAACCCTACCGCTCAATGCATTTACGGCATTTGCAGGCTTGGATTGCAATAAATCATCGGAATCGATGCTGCTGATGGCACCTGTAACAACACTTTTTTTCTTAACCTCATATCCTATTGCTACAACTTCATCGAGTGCAATGGCGGAGGTTTTTAATTGAACGTCTATTGTAGACTGACCTTTATACACAATATTCTGTGTATCATATCCTACGAAGCTATAAATCAATGTCGATTCCATTGGTACATTTTCCAAAACATAAATTCCGTCCAAATCCGAAATAATACCGTTTGTTGTACCCTTAACTAAAATGCTTGCACCTATCACAGGTAAGCCATCGGAATCTGTTATACAACCAGAAACTCTCCCGTTCTGTGCTTTTAATGGTAAGCTGAACATTATAAGAATCAGCATACACATTAATGATAGTGTTCTGTTCATAATCTAGAGTTTTTTGTAATTAGTGTTTTTCTTAAAATAAAAAGTTTTGTTCTATCAGTTGCGCGCTACTTACTGACACTTGCAAATATATATACTATGTAATATAACCAAAGGGGGAAAATTTCATTTAAATAGGGGGGGGGGAAATAGATTAACTAAATATTTTAAGGAAAAATGGCTGTTAGAATCCATTCCCAGACTCCAACAGCCATTTTATCACTAACAATCGCCTGTTAATCAATATATTTTTCTGCCCATTTCCTTAAGATTTGCATCCCTGCCCAGTGGAACAAAAGTAAATCCGTATGAATAGCTTCCCTTCAGAAGACGCTTGTCTATTGAAGGACGGGCTTTCAGACTCCAGCTATCTGTTCCGCCCACTCCAGCCTGAACCAGGTCGATATTAAGAGTATTAGAATACAAGTCCTTTTCAAGTTCATTTATATGTTTAGCCTTATCAATCGCATTCTGCGACATCTCCCACACTGAAACAGATAGGGGTTCATCGCCGACAATCATCACACCTGCCTTATCCGACTGCAAGGCAAACCATCTCACGTCACAACGGTTTCCGTTTTCCTGCGGCATTACATAGTCAAATCCCAGAGCGGACACCTTGCAGTTATATATAGACACCATTGCAGAGGCTTTTCTGTCGGAATAGTTTTCCCATGGGCCACGTCCATAATATGTCACATCCGACAAACGATTGGTACATTCGCATTGCAATCCTACGCGCAACATTTCTGATATTTCAGGAGACTTCATCATTGAATAATGAACGCCTATTGTTCCGTCTGCTTTTACTTTATAATTCAAGGTAAGTCTCAGTCTTTCATCTATAGCCTTTAGCACCTTAACCTCAAGATTGCCTTCCGATTTGCGTACATCTATAGAAACTGTCTTTAGCTTTAATGGAGCATCTTTCCAGAATGCAAACAGTCTATCGACCTTCCATCCTCGCCAGTCATTGTCTGTTGACGCTCTCCAGAAGTTTGGTTTCAGAGCAGATGTGATGATACTTTCATTATCTATCTTATACTGACTGATATAACCATCACTGATATTCAGATAAAAGTTCTTTCCCTTCACGCTGATGTCTTTCTTGTTATCTGAATCGATTTCCATATCCAATGTAGTATCAACGCATTCTACTATCTTTGGTAAAGAAAGATACTTAAACTGTTCCCAGGCAACCTCGTATCCAGCTTTGGCATACAGATTGTCATTCTTGAGCCTGGCACTCAGGCATAACCAATATTCCGCACCGTCATCGGCCTTGAAATTCTGAATAGGAAGTTTTAGTTTACAGCTCTCACCAGCTGGTGTTGTCGGCACAATAATCTCACCTTCCTGCAATACACTGTCTTCGTCCTTCAATTGCCAAAAATAACGATACTCATCTGTTGAAAGGAAGAAGTTTCTGTTTTTTACAGTTATCTCTCCACTATAGACATTATCAGTTGTAAATGATACAGGAGCAAACACGTACTTGCATTCCTCAGTAGCAGGTTTAATGGAGCGGTCGGCACTGATAACACCATTTATACAGAAGTTTTGGTCGTTGTGCTCCCCTTTCTCATAGTCACCACCATAATTCCATGATTTCTTATTATATTTCCGTTCATTATCCAGCAATCCCTGGTCTATCCAGTCCCAAATATATCCGCCGGCAAGCGCATCATGAGAACGTATTGCATCCCAGTATTCTTTCAGCCCGCCGGTAGAGTTTCCCATAGAATGTGCATATTCACACATTATTATCGGACGGTTCATGACCGGATTCTTAGTCATTGCTATAAGCTCATCGACCATAGGATACATACGGCTAATGACATCGACGTATAAAGGATCATCGGGATTGGCATACACACAAAGCTCTTTCTTTGCCGGTTTGACATCTTCGTTCACATTAAAATCTATCTCACTAGTAACGATTGACGCTTCCTTACGTCCGATAGGTTTGTATAAAGGATTTTCCGGCTGTCCTTGCGCCCCCTCGTAATGAACAGGACGGGTTGGGTCATAATCTTTCAGCCATCCTGACAGAGCTGCATGATTAGGGCCGCATCCAGACTCGTTGCCCAACGACCACATAAACACAGAAGGATGGTTCCTGTCTCTCACAGCCATTCTTACCACTCTCTCCATGAACGAGTTAGCCCACTCAGGCCTATTGGACAGATACCCCCTTTGATGATGAGTTTCAAGATTAGCCTCATCCATTACGTATATACCATACTTATCGCACAGTTCATAGAAATAAGGGTCGTTAGGATAATGCGATGTGCGGACTGTATTGAAGTTATAACGTTTCATAAGCAGAACGTCTTCGAGCATCTCCTCGCGGGTGACAGTCTTTCCTCCTGTCTCGCTATGGTCATGGCGGTTTACGCCAATGAGTTTAATAGGAGTGTCATTCACCAGAATCTGATTGCCTTTTATTTTAATATCCCTGAAGCCTACCTTACTACTTCTCGCATCCACCACATTGCCCTTATTGTCTGTGAGCTTTAGAATCAGAGTATATAGATAAGGGTGTTCAGAATTCCATAACTCCGGCTTGGAAACGATTCCCTCCATCATTCCGTAATAAACATTATCGCGCTGAGGATAAGGTTCGTTCACCACATAATCGGCAGTAACGGTAATATCTTTTCCAAACACCGGTTTCCCATCGGCATCATATAATTGGGCTGACAGATTCCATCCCTTCAAATCATCCATATTCTGATTTGTTATTTCCGGACGGATCTGTAACCGTGCAATATTCTTCCGGAAATCGATGCGTGTCCTTACTCCATAATCATATATTGCCACCTGCGGAATGGACATGATATATACTTCACGATGGATACCAGCCATTCGCCAGTGGTCGGCATCTTCCATATAACTTCCGTCGGTCCACTTATACACTTGCACCGCCAGTTTATTCTCCCCCTTCTTAACGTATTCGGTAATATCAAATTCAGTAGGCAGACAACTGTCTTCGGAATATCCCACCTTCTGTCCGTTTATCCATACATTAAATCCCGAATAGACGCCTCCGAAATGGAGTATAATCCTGTCGTTCTTCCACTTGTCAGGAACAACAAACTCCTTGATATAACACCCCGTCTGATTATTCCTGTCAATATATGGCGGACGAGCAGGGAAAGGATAAATAGTATTTGTATATATAGGATAGCCATATCCCTGCATCTCCCAACATGAAGGAACAGGAATAGTTTTCCATGATGATGAATTGTACTCCACTTTATAAAAACCGGCGGGAGCCAATGCCATATCCTCGGAAAAGTTAAACTTCCATTGGCCGTTCAACGACATATACTCCGATTTCTCTCTGTCTCCATCCAAAGCCCAATCCACTCTCCGGAAAGAATAAGTAGTACTGCGGGAAGGTAAACGGTTAATTCCGTTTATGGTCTGGTCCTGCCATACATTCTGATTGTTTCTCCACTGATTGGCACCATTGTCCGATGCAGACAGAGATTGCATAAAGAAAAATAACACAGAAAATGAAAAAATAGATTTTAAGTTCAAGTTCATAAATTCGCATTTTAAGTTTCTATGCAAATATATAAGTATAACGAACAATGAATAGGGGGTATTTCTATCTATATAGAGTGGTATTTTTAAATATGAGCTTAGACTTTACAGAACATCGTCCGGAATACTATGCTATGTAGCACTCTATATGAAAATATTATATATTCCCAAGTCACAAGCCTTTTCAAACAATTTTTATATATTCTCATCCTATCCCTTACATCAAAGATAAATCCCAATCCAGCTTTGCCAGCCGCATTTATTTCTTTTTTCAGGAGAATTTTCTTTATGGCTATCGCCATGAAAATTCACCTGAAAAAGAATGCGGCGGCAAACGGATTGGCATTAAAGAAAAGATTACAGGGATTAACTGCGACCGACGTGACGCATAGTCGTGAATCAAAGGCGGCTATCCTTATATTCTATATATAGCCTCACAAATACTGTGAAAACCCACTTTCCCAAATAACAAAACATAGTCTGTTTATCAAATCCCGAAATAAGACAGGGATTTCAGCTCCCTCCGATCTGCATAGTCCTGTGGCTTTGCTATGCTTTTATTCCAACTCTTCCTACTTCTTTTCATTCTTTTTCTACTGTTTCTACATTCTTTCGTAAGCGTCTCCGCGATGACGCAAAACAATGTAAAATAGTCCTATTAAGATACACAAAAGCACTTGATAACGATAATGTTATCAAGTGTAATTAGGTCAGACAAGAGTAATCCTGCTGAAAAGTATAATTATGATTTATGCCACTTGTCAGGCAAAAGTTCCCGATACGCTTCAATAGATGCAGTAGGTGGTAATGTTGCCGAACGATTCATTATATCAGAGATATACTCGAAGAAATTTATCCCTCTTTGGCGGCATGAACATGCCAGTGAATAATAAATAACAGCCCGGTTTGCCCCGGCATGGCTTCCGAAGAACAACGAATTGTGCCGCATAAGTGATATGCAACGATTAACCCGCTCGATGGCATTATTATCAAGTTGGTAATTTGGTGAGGTAAATATATTCCATATATCCGACATTTCGTTCTGCATATACGTAACGGCTTCATAAATATCGGAATCTGGAATGTAACCGGGGCGTTTTGTAATTTTGGAAAGCTTTTCTTGAATCTCATCAAGTATCGGCGGAGCGTATTTTTGTCGGAAACGTAGTTCTTTTGCCTCGGTCCACCCATCCACTCCAATTGTATGAAGGTGATTGTTGTGATAAAGCCGGTTAATGAGGCTTACAATCTCCTCCGCATCGGGATCTTTTTCGCAATCCTTGAATTTTCTTTTTATATGCTGGAGGCATGGCAGCCTCATTATATTCGGAAATCCTTGTTTCCCTAGTTTACGATAAGCGGTCAGACCGTCACTTTGAATAGTTCCTTTATAGTCCTTCAAAAAATCAAAGATAATTTCCTCTTTTCTGGAACCGTCTTCATAGAAAAAATAAACCAGTCCCAAATTATGAGCTACCGCCACCCAGACATAACCTTTTTTGACATGTAGACCGTTCTTGCCGGGTTCTTTAATGAGGACTTTGGCGTAGGTCTCGTCACATCCCATATATTTGTCTGATAAGACAGCCATGCGCATGGTATTGTAAAGATTGTCAAGAAGTACTGCCGCTTTCTTGAGCAGGTTATGCGCAGTCGACTTGGGCAATTCAAATCCGTTGTCCTTGAAATATTTAACGATACGCTCCACCGGCATTGTGTACATATAGCGTAACTGCGCCATTCCCGCAATGAACGAACCGTCATAGTTGGAATTGAATAACGGCTTGGCCGGAAGCTTACCGGAATATACCGTACCGTTCTGGCTGTAGAAATATTGCCGACGTATGCGCTTGATGAATTTCCCCGGTATATATTCATAGGATATGGAATCCCTGAATTTCATAAAACGGGCCAACACCGGATTAAAATCCTTGTCCGTGGGATACAATTCCTCCATGACAGTCTCAATATCGAAATATTCCTTACGTTTTACGCCGTTGTTCCCTCTTTCTTTGGGAGCATAGGCACTCTTGGTCGGAGAAGAGGAGGGCATGGTTTTATTTTCAACTTCCGAGGAGGTCATAACGGATGGTTTGTGCTTTTCAGACTTGTTGGATACAAGCTTTGACAGCCCCTTGTTTATCCTCTTCTGCTTGTTTACGTCCGCATCCTTTTCCAATAATGCTTCCTGCATGGATGTTATGGTCGACATCAGTTCCTCGCGTTTAAGATTGGCTATGGCGAGTTCAGTCCGGAGTTCCTCTATGGTCTTTCCCAGGTCGTCAATGCGCGCCAGCAAGACCCGGTTGGTCTCGTTGGCGACATCCAACTGTTGTTGTAGAACCAATGTAAAATCAGAACTTTTCATACCATAAAAATAATGAAAAAATCTGATTTTACCAAGCGGATTTTGATATTATTTCTTTGTATATCAAATAATTATCAGTTGCTACAGGCAATTCTAAAGCGTTTTTTAAAACGGAGTTCTTGAGCAGTTATCCCTCGCATTATGAAATAAAACGTGTACCAGTCAAGTTCGTACACGCCTTTTTCCGTGCTATAACGAGGAAGGTCAAAAGTGCCTCTTGTGAGCCGTTTATAATATAGGATAAAACCGTCTCCATCCCAACGAAGAAGTTTTATACGTTTCCGGTCATGGGAAAAGAATACAAATATATCTCCTGAAACCAATGAAAGTGCAGGATGGGTATAAACTAGTTTGGAAAGGCCGTCAATACCATAACTCATACGGACAGGTTCCGGAAAGAAAAAGTACCGGTTGTTTTCTGATAGTTCAAACATGGTGTCGGGAGTATTTATTTTCGTCTTTGGTCTTTATCATAAGTATACAGGAATGTACACAATTCTATGACAGAGCATTCCTCCACATGAATGCTCTTCCCGTCAGGACAGCTAATAGTCACTCCTCTGAACATATCAGAGCGGGTCCCACCATTGGGCCGGAACTGAACCATGACCATGGAAGACTGCCGGGGAATCTTCGCATTGAGGCTTGCTGCCTTTTGCAATTGTCTGACGCTAACCTTCATAAATCTCATCCAGCGTAACATGTCATAATAACTTGTTCCCATTCTGGCGCAATGAACTTTCAACGAATAACGTGGATTGGAATCCAGCTCTTTCCGGTATGTATCCAGTGTCTTTCCGAATCTTGCTTGTGCCTTGTCCCCGTTGGAAGGGTGCGGAATATAAGGCTGTCTGCTGCCTTTGGGAACCTCTATGCCTTTGGCTGCACATATTTGCGCCCGTATGGAGAAAAAATCCATATTGTTAATTGCCAGCCAATTCGCCATTCCCCTATAACTGATATTGTGCCTTTCACAAAAATCAACGAAACGTAGATTAATATCATTATCAAGTTCAGTCTTCAAGAGTCCGAGGCTGTTTAAGTACAATTCATTTGAATTTTGAGGCAGACCGGTCTTCAGGCGTACTTCATTGCATAGTCTGGTGAAGCTTCTTCCGGTGGTTCGGAGCCATCTGTTAAAATGGTCATAATTGATTGAATGCTTTTCGCAGAACGATACTAAGGATTTTTTAGGATCTTGAGCCAGTTCTTTTTTTAGAACTTCCAACAATGTAGGATATTCCAAGGGAATCGGGTTGGGATTTTCTATTACCATGATTCGTTTTTTTATTGATTTATGCAAAAGTAAAAGTCGTTTTTGAGATGCGCTATACGTCATCGCGGAGACGCTTACCTTCTTTCCTATTCTTCGTATGACATTTGATGACACCTGATGACATCTAATGTCATCTATTTGTAAATCAATTGTTTACTCAATTTATCACTTTACATTTGGACTGTGAAACAAATCAAGTAGTCACTCAAAACAAAAGATTATGGCACAAGAAAACAGTCCTGACAAGGAAAAAAGGCAAGGCCGGACTAAGAAACCGGAAAAGCCTTATGTGGAACAAATTGACGAACTTCTGCTGGTACATAACAAGAATGACCCAAAGGAGGGTTTGAGAGTAATCAGTAAGATGGACGAGAAAGGCAATTATCAGACGGTTACACCGGAAGAGAAGAACGAGAACTCATTTTTGAAATTCGACAAGAATTCGAGTATTCTCGAAAACTTCATCAAGAACTTCTGGAGCCAGCTGAAGGAGCCTACGCATTTCAGGCTTATCCGCATGACCTTCAACGATTACAAGCAGAACAAACAGGCTCTCAAGGACCTGGCCGAAGGCAAGAAGACAGACGCGGTAAAGGAATTTCTGAAACGCTATGAAATCGTACCGAAGGCAAACAATCAGAAAAACAGTCAAACAAAAGAGGAGGAAACAACAATGGCAAAGAAACAGGAACAGACAACACAGGCTCAGCCTGAACAGGTATCACAGGTGGAAGCTGCCGCACAGGGGCGCGAACAGCAGGAACCACAAGGTCAGCAGACACCCACGTACCGCTACAACGAGAACATGATTAATTGGGAGGAACTGGGTAAGTTCGGCATATCCAAAGAAATGCTGGAGCAGTCCGGACAGCTTGACAGCATGTTGAAAGGATACAAGACCAACAGAACCATGCCGCTGACACTCAACATTCCTGGGGTACTGACCGCAAAACTTGATGCACGCCTTTCGTTCATATCCAACGGCGGGCAGGTCATGCTGGGCATCCACGGTATCAGAAAGGAACCTGAACTGGACCGTCCTTATTTCGGACATATCTTCACGGAAGAGGACAAGAAAAACCTGCGTGAAAGTGGAAACATGGGACGCGTGGCTGACCTTAACCTGCGTGGCAACACGACAGAGCCGTGTCTGATTTCCATTGACAAGAATACCAACGAACTGGTAGCCGTACGGCAGGAGCATGTCTATATCCCGAATGAAATCAAAGGGATAACCTTGACTCCGGACGAAATCCAGAAACTGAAAAACGGAGAACAGATATTCGTAGAGGGAATGAAGTCCAATCAAGGTAAAGAGTTTAATGCCAATCTGCAATATAGTGCGGAAAGAAGAGGCATCGAATTTATCTTCCCGAAAGACCAGGCCTTCAACCAGCAGACACTCGGCGGTGTGCCGCTTTCCCCCATGCAGCTCAAAGCGTTGAACGAAGGACACACCATCCTTGTAGAGGATATGAAACGAAAGAACGGCGAACTGTTTTCTTCCTTTGTTACCATGGACAAGGTTACAGGCGGGCTCCAATATACGCGCCACAATCCGGAAACGGGAGAAATCTACATACCAAAGGAAATCTGTTCGGTACAGCTCACACCGGAGGACAAGGAAGCGTTACGCAAAGGGCAGCCCATCTATCTTGAGAACATGATCAACCGTAAAGGTGAGGAATTCTCGTCATTCGTCAAGCTGGACCTGGCAAGCGGAAGACCACAGTATTCCAGAACTCCGGACGGTTTCAACGAACGACAGGCACCAGCCATCCCGGCTGAGGTTTACGGACACCTGCTTTCGGCACAGGAAAGAGCTAATCTTCAGGACGGAAAGGCTATCCTCGTAACGGGTATGAAAGGTCCCAACGGCAAACCGTTCGATTCCTATCTGAAAGTAAACGCAAACACCGGACAGCTGCAATATTTCCAGGAAAATCCGGATGTGCGCCGCAATACTTCACAGCGTGCTTCACAGACTGACAATACCCAGCAGCAGGAACAGAAGAAGGGAGCAAAACAGGCTGTCTGACCTGAACGGGATTCAAATCATTCAAATCATCAACTACTAAAAAAGGAAAGAACATGAACAAGACCAATCATCATATCTACAAGACTGAACAAATCGACTGGGAGAAACTGGAATCGGTAGGTATCAGCAGATCGCAAATTGAAAAGGACGGAAACATGGACCTGCTCCTTCAGGGAGAGGAAACCAATGTCATGTCCATTAAAATCAAGACTCCTGTATTTTCACTGACCATGGACGCCACACTCAGTCTGATTGAAGACGAGAATGGAAATCCGGTCATCAGCGTAAACGGTATCAACCCTTCAGGTGAATAAATAAGAAACCATAATGTATCATCTCTCTTTCCATACGGACTTACCGTATGGAAAGAGATAAAAACAGAATTTATCATGATTGCCATATTAACAGACAAACCAAGTGTAGGAAAAGAAATCGGAAGAATCATCGGTGCAACCAAAGTAAGAAACGGATATGTGGAAGGAAACGGCTACATGGTTACATGGACTTTCGGGAACATGCTGTCACTGGCCATGCCGAAGGACTACGGAACCCAGAAGCTGGAACGGAATGACTTTCCTTTCATCCCGTCCGAATTCGAACTGATGGTACGGCATACACGCACCGAGAACGGATGGATACCGGACATTGATGCCGTGCTCCAGCTTAAAGTAATCGAGAGGGTGTTTCAGGCATGCGATACCATCATTGCGGCTACCGATGCCAGCCGTGACGGGGAAATGACATTCCGCTATGTCTATCAATACCTGAACTGTACACTGCCTTGCTTCCGTCTGTGGATTTCCTCTCTTACCGACGAGTCTGTGCGTAAAGGCATGGAAAACCTGAAGCCGGACAGTTGCTACGACAGCCTGTTCCTTTCTGCCGACAGCCGCAACAAGGCGGACTGGATTCTCGGAATCAACGCCAGCTATGCCATGTGTAAGGCGACTGGCCTTGGCAACAATTCCCTCGGACGGGTGCAGACACCGGTACTGGCTGCCATCAGCAGACGCTACCGTGAAAGGGAGAACCATATTTCATCGGACAGCTGGCCCATCTACATCAGCCTGCAAAAGGACGGCATCCTCTTCAAGATGCGCCGCACACAGGATCTTCCCGACAAAGAATCCGCAACAATGTTTTTTCAGGACTGCAAGCTGGCACATCAGGCACAGATTACAGGTATCAGTCACAGCGTAAAGGAAATACTTCCACCGGATCTGCTTGACCTGACACAGCTTCAGAAGGAAGCGAACATCCGCTATGGTTTTACCGCATCAGAGGTGTATGACATCGCCCAGTCCCTTTATGAAAAGAAACTGATTTCCTATCCGCGGACTTCCAGCCGTTATCTGACGGAGGATGTGCTTGACTCGCTTTCACCAATCATGGCGCGTCTGCTATCATGGGAGCTGTTCCCTGCCGCTAAAGGAACTGGAGGTATTGACATATCCAGTTTGTCCCGCCACGTAATAAACGCAGAAAAAGCCAATGTACATCATGCCATCATCATTACAGGTATCCGTCCCGGAAATATGTCCGAAAAGGAAATGCAGGTTTACAGACTTGTAGCCGGAAGGATGCTTGAAACATTCATGGCTCCATGCCGCATAGAAACGACAAATGTTGAAGCGGTTTGTGCGGCACAGCATTTCAAGGCCGAACAAACAAGAATCATTGAAGCCGGCTGGCATGATGTGTTTATGCGTTCCGACATGATCCCGACATCGGGATATTCCGTCAAAGAACTCCCCGAAGTGGAGAAAGGTGATACCCTGAATGTATGCGGATGTAACCTGGTACACAAGAAACAGCTGCCGGTAAATCCGTTCACGGATGCAGAACTGGTGGAATACATGGAACAGAACGGACTGGGCACGGTATCCTCACGTACCAATATCATCCGTACACTGGTTAACCGTAAGTATATCCGTTATTCAGGTAAATATATCGTTCCGACCCCGAAAGGCATGTTCACCTACGAAACCATCCGTGGAAAGAAAATTGCGGATACTTCACTCACCGCAGACTGGGAAAAACAGCTGGCCGGACTTGAAAGCGGAATGATAACCGGACAGGACTTCCTGAACAGGATCAGGACTCTCGTCAAGGAAATGACCGATGACATTTTCAACACCTATTCCAAAAAAGAAGAATAACATCCATATCAATATAACCATAAGAAATGCAGGCCGGAAGGTCTGCATTTCTTGTGTCCGTACAGAAAAGAATCTGTTTTTCCGCTTTTAAGCGGCAAAGGTCTTGGATTGCCTGCCTTTTGCCGCAAGGCTGCCCTCAAGGGCTTGGCTGGACAGGAAAAAATCATCCTCGCTGCGCTCCGGTATTTTTTCCTGCCAGGCCTTGCGCAAAAAGGCAATCCAAGAGGCCGGAGGCCTATAAAATCGGGAAAACACATCCCGATGGGATTATTCATTCATAAAATTAAGTATTATGAAACTACAGATTATCGAAAGTATCAGCAAGCATGCGGTAACCCTGGTACTGGTTATCGGAATACTTATGCTGACAGACAAAGGTATCATGCCTACAGGTATGATTGCAATGCTCCTGCTCACCGGAGGAATCATAGGATTTCTTTTCAGAGCTCTTCTACTGATTGTAAGGATAGCATTTATCTTTTTCATTGTCGGACTCCTGTTTTTCTAACCAATAAAACCAACAGATATGAAAACAAGTACATGTATATCTTCTGCTCCTGTCATGCCGGCTGTATGGCCACAGAGTGAACATATCAGACCGGTCAAAAGACGTCTGCCCAATACAGTTGATGAGCCTAAAAACATCGGCTACTATCTGGAATCGCTGCGTGATATTTCCAGCAATCCTGACAGAGAGAATGTCCTGAAAGAATTCTTCAAGGAAACTTATGTATAACCATAAAATTTTTCAATTATGTTTTTTCAATCAATTTATCAGATGATTACAGCAGGTACGGATCTGAATATCAATATCCGTAAAGTGGACAACAGCCTGAGCGTAGCAGTCATGCCACGTCGGAACAGCCTGAAAGAGGATACGCGGCAGAACATGGTGCCGCTGGTAGTGAACGGAACACCGGCAGAACTGGATATGGGCTTCCTGCAGACCATACTCCAACCGATACAGAAGGTACAGGGACTGCTTGTCAATGCGGAAAATTTCGAGAAACAGGCAGAAAAGGCAACGGCACAAGCCAAATCATCCAAGGCTCCAACAGTACCGGCCGAATCAAAGGAAGCCAGGGAAAAACGGGAAAAGATGGAAAAGCTCCTCAAAAAGGCTGATGATGCAACTGCCGCAAAAAGGTTCTCCGAAGCAATGACATGGCTGAAACAGGCACGGGTACTGACTCCTTCAGAAAAACAGAAGGAGATTGACGAAAAGATGCAGGAAGTACAGAAACAGGCCAGTGCAGGAAGTCTGTTCGGTATGGCAGAGGAACCGGCACCGGTAATTCCCCAACCACAAGGCAGCATAAACGGTCAGCCACAGCCCGGTATGCAAACAAGCATATTCCCGGAGCAGCAGACCCATATTATGAATCCTGAACCTGTCATGCAGCCTGCTCCACAACAGATTCCACAGGGAATGCCTCAACCGGTATATGGAACGAACGGAGCATATATCCAACCTGCTCCAAACCGCCCCGTAATGCAAGGAACAAGTATGCCACAAGGAGCTACAATGCAGCCCTATCCGCAGCAGCCGGCTTACCAGCCTGAGACGGTTCCTTATCCACAACAACATGTACGGCAGCCGACAAACGGCCATATACCGAACGGAACAGCACAGGTACAGAACGGAAACGGACGGGAATACCAGACTGCACCGGCTACACATGAGACATTCTGCTTCGATCCGGAAGACGAGAATGACAGGGAACTTCTAAGAGAGGACCCATATGCGGAATATCCGGATTTTCCGGCTGAGTACCGGATGAAGGACGAGGCACAGGTAGAAATGGTATACTGCTGATATACAAAATAAATGATTTGTAAAACCAATAAACTATAAACAATATGGCACTGGAAATTAAAGGAATGAAAAGAGTATTCAAGATGAAGAAAAACAGTCAGGAAATCGTACTGGACGATCCGAACGTAAACATGTCTCCGGCTGAAGTGATGGACTTCTATTCAATGAACTATCCGGAACTGACCACCGCGACCGTACATGGGCCTGAAATTGAGGACGACCGGGCGGTATATGAATTCAAGACAACCATCGGAGTGAAAGGGTAAGGACATGAAAAAAGGACAACTTAAAGACAAGAAACCATGTACACAACTTACGGAACGGGCTTTGGAAAATTTAGCCAGACTTATCATATCGGAACTCGAAAATACGAACATAAGCCGGGGCATCAGGAGCAGAAAGAAAAGAAAACTCCCTCCAGTAGAAAGCCTCATGGTTTTCTGAACACGAGAATACCTTCCATCGCTCCCGACCTGTATGTGGAGAATGACAGGGATGCAACGGTAAATGTCACCACCAAAGAGAATCTTGATTTCCTGTACCGTTCAGCCATGAAGTATGCGCAGCTCCTGGATGTGGAGCTGCCATACCATCCTACAGGCAGGACTTCCACAAGAGAGAAAATATGCCTGCTATATAATGCGCTGGATTCCATAGTATCTCATCATGTGAATCTGGAACTTGTCGGTGACAGGCTCCAGTTCTGTATCTACCATTTTCATGAATGGCCGGATTATACGCTTTTCTTTATGCCGATAGACTTTACGGAAAGGCTGCACGGTGAAATTAAAAAGGTCGCACTGGAGTTTATCAGGCGGTTCATCAAGCATCACTGGATGATGGATATAACCGATACCCCATATTTTGAGATGTCGGAATCTTATATTGACTGTGTGGACTTTGAGCAACTTGATAACGAAGAGAAAAAGGATTTGTACAGAAAGGAAAAACTCTTCAGGTCATATGAAAAAGGAAGAATCCACAGAAAACTGTGCCGGATGTACACCAAAGCATTTTGCAGGAATCTGGAAGAGCATATCCGAAACTGTAATCCTTCCAACGCCAATGAAAGAAGACTGCTGGAGCTGATTAATGAAGGAATGTCCCTGATCTCAAATGACAGTCCGCATATCATGAATTATGACTATGATTTTGCAAGCGAAAAGGAAAAGGATTTTGAACCACCACCGCTCAATTACCAGATACTACTCGTATATTCCATCACGGATACGGTTACAAAAGATGTTGAAAGCTGCTTCAGTGCCGACTGTCAGGAGACATATAACCAGACTCCCGTATCTTTTATCTTCATCACACCGGAAACAGAGGAACTGTTCAAGCCGGACAACTATCCGGAACGGTTTGAGAAATGGTTTGAGAAATTTGTAGAACATGTTACCAATAATTTATAAACACCATGAATGAACTGACAAAAAACATACAGAAAATGATGGTACCGAAGGCTGCTATCATCGCCTACAAGTATGAAGACAGAAGAAATTCTGACACCAGGTACTTCATAGAATTGCGTCCCATCGGAAAAAGCGGACAGATGGGGGCAGGTATCCCCGTCACATACGAATTCATGAATACCCTGCTGGAATCCTATACGGAGGAAATGAGCGGGATACCGGCAGGCAGAGCCCCTGAAAATATGCTGGCCTGCAATCCGAGAAAAGGACAGGAAGAATATATTTGGTACAATCCGCCCAGAAAAAGACAGATGTTCTTTCACAAGAATCTCAATATACAGGACGGCATGTTCAATCTGCCGGGAATTGTCTACCATGTAAGAAACGGAAGCATGGACGTGTTCGCCTTCAAGGGAAAACGTCCGGTGGAAACGACACCGCTGTTCCGTGCCCCGTTCTTCAACGTGACCGGATCAAGTGTCTGCCTTGGCAGCAGCTCTCTGGAAAAGCCACAGAACCCGACTTTCCTTTCCCTGCTGGAATACTGGGAAAAACGGTTCTGGCTGACTGAATTCTCCCATCTGGGAGGAAATGTCAATCCTACCGTTTCAAATCTTGTCATCGTCACCGAGAACATAAGAAACAATCCGTTCGATATAAACGAACTCAAGCCCATGAATCAAAAACTTAAAGACATACTTCCATGAAAAAGATACATTTTACCGACCGCTACCTGCTCAATCCGCGTCATCCGGTAACAGTATTCGTCATCGGAGCCGGAGGTACCGGCTCACAAGTGATAACCAATCTGGCACGCATGAGCATGGCACTTCAGGCATTGGGCCATCCCGGACTGCATGTCACCGTATTCGATCCCGACACAGTAAGCCAGGCCAATATAGGACGCCAGCTTTTCAGTGAGACGGAACTGGGACTGAACAAGGCCGTATGGCGAAAACGGAGCATACCCACCCACTTAGAACGGCATAATCCACCCACAATTATTGC